>JAZUKT010000105.1:0-6644 GCA_045643445.1 Eubacteriales bacterium | reverse complement strand
CGTCGGCGTAGGCCGCGTCCTCGTCGGAGCAGATCGGCCAGACGACGGCGGCGAGGCAATCGAAAGAGCGCGATCCGTCCGTCATAGAAGCGCCTCGTCCGGCTCGAAGGCAGGCATTAGTTTCAGTTTGAAGAGATTGTTCCGATGCCGCGTGTCGATGAGGGCTTTTTTGTCGCCGTCGTCGATCTCACCCGTGCGGATGTATCGGTCGAGTTCGGCATACGTGAAGCCGAGATTTTCTTCGTCCGTCTTGCCGCTCAGCCCGTCGATCGGCACCTTGTCAACGAGCACGTCCGGCAGCCCGAGCACGCGGCCGATCGCCTTGACTTCGGCAACGGTCAGATGCGAGCAGGGGCTGAAATCGCCGACGGAATCCCCGTAGCGGGTGGAATAGCCGACCCAGTCCTCGGAAAGGTTGCAGGTGTTGGCGACGCGGCCGTTGTGGCTTTGGGCGACGGCGTAGAGGGTCGTCATACGCACGCGCGGGGGAATATTCGTGACGGTCTGGCGCGACAGCTCAAACGGAAGGGACTTCGACAAGGCTGCCACGGCGGGACCGATGTTGATCTTATAGGAGCGGATGCCGAGATGAGAGACGAGCAGTTCGGCCATGTCGATGTCGGCCTGTTCGCCGCAGGGCATGAGAACGCCGATCACACGGTCGCACCCGAGCGCTTCGGCGCAGAGAGCGGCCACGACGGAGGAATCCTTGCCGCCCGAAATGCCGACGACGGCGGAGCAGTCCCGGCCGTTTTCCTCGAAAAAGGCGCGGATCCAGGCGACACAGTCGTTTTTGATTCTTTCAGCGTTGAACATGAGAAACCCTTTCTGCCGCGGGGGAACCGGGCTCCGGCTTGGGAGCGGCGGCACGGGCCCAGCGGCCGGTGAGATAGCGGAAGAACACGATGGCGGCGCGCACGAGCTGATCGAGCGCACAGGAGAGGCGCACGGCCATGACGCCGAATCCGCCGATGACGACGAGGAGATAGCCGAGCACGACGCGGCAGAGCCAGAGGCTGCACAGAGAGGCGATGAGCGGAGAGACCGTATCGCCTGCGCCGCGGAGAGAGCCTGCCGTCGGGACGTGAATGCTCACGCCGAACATGACGAGGGCGGAAAGACGCATGAGGCGGCCTGCCGTAGCGGCGACGGGAACGTCAGTCGTGAAGAGAAGGGCGAGCCATTTGCCGCCGAAGAGGAGAACGAGATCATAGACGACGATCATGGCGATCGACAGATGCACGACGAGGCGGGTCATGGCGCGGGCTTTGTCGGCTCTGCCTTCACCGATGGACTGACCCGTCGCGGTGGTGGAAGCGACGCCTGCCGCCGAACCGAGCGCCCATCCGAAATCCTCGGCGATAATGGCGACCTGATTCGCGGCGAAATCGTCGGTCGGCACGGTCGCGGCGATGCGGTTCGAGAGGAGCGCGCCGGTCTGCAGGATGACCTGCTCGAGGGCGGCCGTGATCCCGACACGCAGGATGCGGTTCATGATTTTTTTCGTGAGGCGGTAATCGTCGCCGCGCCGGCAGCTCACGGGCGTTTTGCCGAAGAACGTGATGCCGAGGGCGATGAGAAACGCGGGAACTTTCGAGAGAGTCGTAGCAAGCGCCGCGCCGCGAACGCCCATGGCAGGCAGTCCGAGGTGACCGTAGATGAGGACGTAGTTGAGGACGACGTTCAGCCCGGCGGCGAGGAGATTGTAGAGCATCGGCAGACGGGTGATGCCCACGCCGCGCAGGGAGGCCGAAACGGAGAGCGTTACCGTCTGGATGAAGAATCCGGCGGCTACGATGCGGTAATAGGCGAGCGCGTCGTCGAAGGTGTCAGCCCGCGCGCCCGCAAAGCGGATGATTGGTGAAGCAAAGACGAGGGCGAGCGCCGTGACGATGAGACCGACCCCGGAGAGCAGAACGAGCGATTGACGCGCCGCCGCACGGGCGTTTTCGGTCTCACCGGCACCCGTGTACCACGCGACCGCCGCCGTCGTCCCGATGCAGAACGCTGAGAGGACACAGACGACCATGTTGATCGGCGAGATCGTCATCCCGACCGCCGCGATCGCCTTCGCAGATTCCGGCGTGTGGCCGAGCATGATCGAGTCAACCATCCCGAATAACTGCGTGATCAGCGCCTCACATAACGCCGGCAGTATGATCGAATAAATAAATCTCCTGTCACGCTTCGTTAAAGCATATCCCGGTATTTTCCGGATTCCAAACAAAATATCATCTCCTAAGAGGGGAACGCGGCCTTTTGGAAAAGGCCTGGCGAAAACTTTTATGGATGGGTGGAAAAGGTTGACTTTGTCAAGCCCTCTGAATAAAGGCGTTTCAAAGCCTCAGAAGAGCGTTTCAGCGGTTTTCAGGGACCGCCGAGACCCTGAAAACCCCCGCCATAGGGTGAAGCGTGGATATAGGTAGTAAAACCATACAATTCATCACCCATAAAGAACAGTTACACAATGTAGGTGTTCTTTTGTTTTTTCGCAAGTGTTCTTCATGGTCGTGGGATCGTTTGCGCTTTCGGCTGAAGTTAGCCGAGCGAGGCCTGCGGGGGCTCCCCGCCGCCCGCTGCCTTGTCGCATAAGGCATGCCGGATCGGCGGCAAAACCCACCATTCCATCGTATCACGCCGCCCCGCTTTTGTCAAGGGATTGGGGCGAATCCCCACCGCTCCCACCAATTTTCATTGACAGCCGACCGCTTTTGTGCTAAACTTACCATAGTATTATTATATCTCCAAAAGGAGCGCCCCCATGATCGCCGTACATAATCTCACCTTCGCCTACGGACGGCACACCGTCTTCTCCGGCCTCTCCTTCGAGGTAAAGCCCGGCTCCGCCACCGCGGTCTTCGGCCCGAACGGCACCGGGAAATCCACGCTCTGCCGGATCCTCTGCGGCGCCATGCCTCCCACGGGCGGTACCGTCACCTCGACCGGCCGGATCGGCTACGTACCGCAGGGCGACGCTCTTCTCATGGACGCGACCGTCGGCGAAAATCTCCGCTTCTTCCGTGATCTTGCGGGAGGCGGCGGCGTTCCTCTGCCCGAAGCCCTGGCCGGACGCGAAAAAACGCTCGCATCCGCATTGTCCGGCGGCCTCCGCAAGCAGCTCAGTATCGCGTGCGCCCTTTTCGGGGATCCCGATACCATCCTTTTTGACGAGCCCTGCGCCTCGCTCGACCTCTCCTTCCGGGACGTGGTCGCCCGCGTCGTCGCCGATCTGCTCGCAGCCGGACGCTCCGTCGTCTACGTCGGCCACGATCCCGCCGAATTTTCGGGATTCGCCGACAACGTCATCCTCATGGAAGAAAATCCCCTCGTCCTTTCGCGGGAATCGCTCGTTGCGGGCGACATCCCCGCCGGATACGGTGAAAATCTACGTAAATATTTCAGAGAAAGTGAGAACTGATATGAAAAAATTCACGAAAATCCTTGCGATGCTGACGGCGGTTCTGATGATCGCCTCTCTCGCCGTCGGATGCAGCAAAACCGCATCCCGCACGCCAGAAGAGATCCTGCAGGCCGCTTTTGCCAATCAGGCGCCAGAGCGCGCGGCGGCGAAGGACGAACTGCTCGGAAAGCTCGATCTGTCGGCGAACGTCGATCCCTTCGTCACGTCCATGCTGAAGGGCGGAAGCGCCGCGCTTGATCTCTCGATCCCGATCGACCTCGGCGGGTTCCAGCTTCCGGTCACGGCCGGGCTGAAGATCAACTTCGGCGAAACGAAAGCCGCACTCGCGCTTGCCGCCGGGATGCTCGGTCAGAATCTGATCGACCTCCGGGCGGACGTGGATGCCGAACATATCGCCGTGGCGGAGCCCTCGCTCTTCGGTGAGCAGGCGTACGGCGTCTCCTTTGAAAATCTCGGGGAACGTTTTGAGAAATCCGTATTCGGCCCGGGCGGCAAGCTCGATCTCGGCATCGACCTCTCCGCACTCGGCGCGACGGATGCGATCTCTGCCGTGAAGGACGCGGATCTCAAAAATCTCCTCAAAGATTTCGCGGACGGCGTATCGGAAGTCTGCGATGCTGCTGCCGGCACGGTAACGGATCACGCGGACGTGACGATGGAAGAGCGCGAGATCACCGTGAACGGCGAATCGGTCAAGGCGAACGCCATCACGGTCGCGCGTGACGCGGAACAGACGAAGGCGTACCTCGGCGAGCTGACCGACGCGGTCAAGGCGAACGAAAAGATCACGGCTGCCGCGGCAACGGTGACGACGCTCGTCGAAAAGCTCACGGGCGAAGCAACGGAAAAAGACTTTAACGCGATCCTCGACGAAGCGCTTGCGGCCGCGGACGGTGTGACGTTCACGACGGTGTACTACGTCGGCGACGAAGACGTGCTGCTCGGCAGCGATACGACGGTGGATTCCGCCGACACGAAGGCGACGGTGACGACGCTCGGCGGAGAAACGAAATGGAATCTGACGGCGGACGAAGACGGTGCGGCGATCCGCGCGGACGGCGTACGGAACGAAGACGGCATCATAATTAACGCAGAATACACCGACGAAAAGGGAGACGGCACGATCCGCGCATCCATCCTCGCCGACGGCACGTTTGAGATAACGGCGGGCGGCGAAAGCGCGTTCTCCCTCACGGGCTCGCACGATAAGGAAGCGGGCGCGTTCAAGGCCGAACTGACGGCGGGCGATACGGCGATCACGCTGAACGCCTCGCACGATCCGGCAACGGGACACGCCGTACTGGCGCTGAACGCAGGGGAGACGGCCATCTCCCTCGACGGCGACTG
Source organism: Eubacteriales bacterium (assembly GCA_045643445.1). GTDB lineage: Bacteria > Bacillota > Clostridia > Oscillospirales > CAG-272 > UMGS1696. The sequence continues at coordinate 1,876 of JAZUKT010000105.1, read as the reverse complement.
GACGGAGGAGACCGGCAAACGCATCTTCACGCTCGGCACGCTGACGGTAAACGGCGAAGCGCTCAATCTTTCGGGCGTGATCACGCTCTGTGAATCGGACGAAATGCCCGCGCCGCTCGCGTACACGGATCTGCTCGACATGAGCGACGCGGACGCGGAAGAATTTGCGGGCATGCTTGACGGGATCGGCGAAGTGTTCGGCAAACTCGGATCCTTCCTGACGCCTGCTGCCTGACACCTGATCGGATATGTTCAAAAGAGACTCGAAATTATTCCTCGGATGCCTGCTGTCGGTGCTGATCGGGACGCTGCTGCTTGCGGGCGTGTCTGCGGCTGCCGCGGCGTTTGCGATCCGCAGTGCGGGACAGCTGATCTCCCCCGTCCGGGTAGCGGTCGTGGATGAAGAGGACACGGTGCAGAGCCGGCTTCTCGTGCACACGGTCTCGGGGAATGAGATGTTCACATCTTCGGCCGAGCCGGTGGTGCTGCCGCTGTCGGAGGCGATGGCGGAACTTGAATCGGGCGGCGTATCCGGGGTGATCATTCTGCCGGACGGATTTACGGCTTCGATCGCGCCGGGCGAGGAACTGCACGGGAAGATCATGCTGTCGGAGGCGCTGTCGTCTCATTCGGACGTGATCGGGACGCTCGCCGCGTTCGGTGAAGAAATGCTCGCGGCCGGGCAGAACGGCGTATTTGCGGGCATGGAAGCGCTGGAAGCGGGCGGTGTGCCGGAAGCGGTCGTGGAAGCGTTCCGCACGGCGGGGAATCCGATGCAGCTGTCGGAGGCGCTCGCGGTGCATGAGAAATATCTGGACGTCGAAGTGGTTCCGTATCTGGATACGGCGATGCCGACGGGGAATTTTTACGCCTGCGCGTTTGTGGTGCTCGGGCTGTTTCTGACGGGGATCTTCTTCACGCCGCTCTTTACGCGCGATCGGACGGAAGCGATGCTCGACCGGCTGGCGTCCTGCGGCGTCGGATCGGGTAAATTCTATCGGTGGAAGCTCGTGCTGACGGCGGGATTCCGCGTGCTGCTTGCGATCGCGGCGGCGGCGGTCTTGACGCGGTTCGGGCTGGCGGCGCTCTCGATCTCGACGGTTTGGTGGATCCTCCCGGCTGCGGCCTATTGCGCGCTGATCTCGGCCTGCCTGACGGTCTGCTTCGGCGACGGCGTTACGGCAGCGGCTGCGTTCGGACTCGGGGGACTTTTCCTCATCGGCGGCGTACTCCCGCGGCAGATGCTCCCCGACTGGCTTACGGCGATCGGTGATCTCTCACCCTTCGGCGCCGCGGAAGCATGGCTCGCACCCGTCTTCGGCGGTAAACCCGACCTCATCCCGCTCCTTGCCTCCCTCGTATGGGCGGCATTGGCGATTGTGCTGCTCGGGGGTACGAGGGGAACGAGGGGTACGCGGCCTTTTGGAAAAGGGAACGCGGCTTCTTGAAAGAAGCCTGGCAAGAACTTTTATGGATGGGATAGGATAAACTTTGTCTAACCCTCGAAACAAAGGCGTTTCAGAGCCTCAGGAAATCGTTTCAGCGGTTTTCAGGGGCCGCCGAGACCCTGAAACCCCACGCCGTGGAGAGAACCGGTCATATAGGTATAAAATCGCAACAATTCATCACCCATAAAGAGCACTTACACGAAGTAGGTGTTCTTTTGTATTTGACCTCACCGAATACCTGACGCTCTCGGCTTTGCCGTTATGAAAAGAAGCGCTCTGCACTCGTTTTACTAACTAACGCTCTCGCCCCAGACCCCCGATCTATCAACCAAACCTCATTTCAGCCGGTAGGCGGCAGGAGAGAGGTTTTCAGGGGAGAACCATGTCGTTCACGACGGTTCTTCCCTGAACGGCGGGTGTTGGTAAGA
>JAZUKT010000104.1:0-7594 GCA_045643445.1 Eubacteriales bacterium | reverse complement strand
CGCATTCTTCATGAATTCGCCCGGCCACCATTCCTGATCAAAGTCCAGATACGGCAGTTCAAGCAGATTCTGATAATACCCGGTCGACATGGTATGGAACGCCATGGATCCGGCCAGGAATCCGACGAGCTGATAGTCATCGGCTCCCGAAAGGATCGAAGCGCCGACAGCCGACAGGAATCCGTCCGAACCGTAGGAGTCCGGGAAATCGAAGTCGATATCGTACAGCTCCGACACCTTCTCGTTGCGGCGATATACGGCGCTGTCGAGCGTATCGGCGGAATCTTCCACCGTGTGGATGTTCGTGTTTCCGCCCGTGGCGATGGTGAACTTCGCGCCGTTGTAGTCGTTAACGGCCAGGACATACCCGTTCTCACCGACGTACTCGTCCGTTTCATCGGTGGATTTTTTCCCGTTCGACGTGCTGCCGTTCTTTTTGTCGCAGGACGCAAACAGCGGGACAATCATCAGGACGACCAGCAAAAGGGCCGCCATGCGCGTGAGGGTTGCTTTCATATCAATGCCTCCGAAAAAATGATCATTGGGCGTGCGCTGTATTTTTTCCGCCGCTCCCGGACGTTCGGGCGCAGTCGGGCTTTGGGGTTCAAAGAGATTATTTGCCTTCCACATCAAGTTTTTCGATGAGTTCTTTCATTTTGGTTTCGTACATCCGGCGGTTTCTGTTATATAAGCCGGCAATGCTGCCCTGATCCAACACGGCGACGCGGAGCAGCTGATTCGGCGCCGGGTAGAAGTCGCGGCTGTAGATCTGAATAAATTCGTAGGAAATGTTCGAATAGATGATATCGAGCATTTCGCCGGATTCCTTATCGCGCGTGGAACGGCCCTTGAGCGATTTTTCATAGTAGGCCGGGTACACCATCTTCTTGCCGAAGTAGGAGAGCGCTTCGAGGATGTTCGCAGACCGCTCGCCGTCCGTCGTGATCGGGATCACGTAAGAAGTTGCGTTTTCGACGTCCGAGAAGGAACGGTAGTTTTCCTGACTCTCGTCCCACTTCGGGTAAGGCAGGATGCCGAAATCCTGATCCATCTCACGGTACGGAGCGACCGTCCACATACGCTCGGCCTCAAAGAGCGCGCGGCCTTCGATGAACGTGTAGTCTGGCGTGCCGGATTTATCCGTAATATAACGCACGCTGTTGCCGTGAACGAACGAATTCAGTTTTTCAAAAACTTCCACGTAGTGCTCCGTCATCGGAAGCAGCGTCGGGATGCCGTCTTCATCAAAGTCAGTCAGCCGGACCTCAAAGGAGGTAACGCAGGCGTCGATCGGATAGCCTCTGTGGATCGCAAGGCCGAACTGGTCGGTCTTCGGATCCATCATGCCGTCGCCGTCGAGGTCGATCTCCGCCATGTTCGTATATTCGATGAATTTGTCAATCGTCCACTTCCCGTCACGCACGAGTTGATACAGATCGCCGATCGGATAGTCCGCCGCGAGCTCCTTATTGAACAGGATCGCCGTGAACAGATCGTAGTAGGAGCTCTCCATATTGCCGACTGCGATATAGAGATTGCCGCCGATCTTCGCGTTCTTCATGAATTCGCCCGGCCACCATGCCTGATCAAAGTCCAGATACGGCAATTCAAGCAGATTCTGATAATAGCCGGTCAGGAGAGATTCGTATGCCATGCCGTTCGTGTAGTTGCCGACGAGCTGATAGTCGTCCGCTCCCGAAAGGATCGAGGCGCCGACAGACTGATTGAAAATCACGTTGTCCGTGGACACGTCCGGGAATTCAAACGTGATATTGTAAAGCGCAGACACCTTGCCGTTGCGGCGGAATACGCTGTCGGACACGGTATCGCCCGTTTCTTCCATCGTGTCGATATTCGTGTTGGCACACGTCGCAACGGAGAACTTCGCGCCGCCGTAATCGTTGACGGCAAGCTCGTAGCCGGATTCTTCCCGGTACACCTGCTCCGTTTCGGTCACGTTATCCGATCCGCCGTTCGTCTGATCCGCGCAGGAAACGAACGCCGGAACGCACAGGATCAGCGTCGACAATAGCGTCAGGATGCGGAACGCGGGCTTCATGGTCAGAACCTCCGATCAGTCAAAATGGACGGCCGGACGCCGTTTTCAGCCATAATACGACAAGTGTACATTTTTGTATATTATACCACACGACCGGGAGAGCCGTCAAGAGAAACTCACTCCCCGCGCGTGTACAATCGGGCTTTTTTTGTGACCTATCGGGATACAAAAACAGCACGGATCTTGCCGTCATCCGTGCTGTAATGTCTGATTTTTTGATCAGCCGAGCTTTTCGATCAGATCACTCATCGTCTTGTCGTACAGGCGCTTGTTCTTCGCCCATTCGGTCGCTAGACTTCTGCCGCCGTTCTTCAGCGACATTCTGAGCATCATATCGGGCGATTTCTGGTCGCCGAAGCAGAACGAGTACACCTGCGTAAAGTCGCAGTCGACGTGAGAGAAGATCAGCTCCAGCATAGCCTGCGATTCCTCGTCGCGGACGGTCTTGCCCTTCAGCGTCTTGTCGCAGTAGGCCGGCATGATGGTCTTATAGCCGAAATAGTCGAGCGCTTCGAGGATATTCGCCGATACCGCACCGTCGGCCGTGATCGGGATGCAGTACGCTGTCGCGTTGCAGAGCGCGATATAGGTGTGGTAATCCTCCTGCTCTTCGTCCCACTTCGGATACGGCAGGATGCCGAAATCATTTTCCATCGCCCGATACGCGACCGCACGTTCCAGAAGCCCGCCTTCGAACAGCGCGCGTCCTTCCATGAATTCGGGCGTGCTCATCGTATCCGTGTACAAGGTATCGTTCTGCCCGAGCAGGAATTTGGTCATCAGCGTCTGGATCTCGACGTAGCGGTCGGACAGACCAAGCAGCACCGGCATACCGTTTTCGTCATAATCGGTAAACCGCTCGTCGAACGAAACGACGAACGCATCGACCGCCATATTGTGATTGACGACGAGACCGAAACGGTCGTCCTCCGCCGTCATCCGTCCGTCACCGTTCGTATCGCTTTCCGCGAGCGCCGAGTACGCCATCAGCTTGTCGATCGTCCATTTGCCGTCCTTGACGAGCGCGTACAGACCGTCCACGTGGAGATCCGCCGCCATCTCTTTATTGTACACCATGGCGGAGATCATCTGATAATACGAATAGTCGATGTTGCCGATGATCTGATAGAGCGCGCCGCCAAGATTGGCCTTTTTCGTATAATTCGTCGGCCACCATTCCTGCTCGAAATCAAGATACGGCTGATCAAGCAGATTGTGGAAACGGCCGCTCATCGTTTCGAGCGCCATCCGATAGGCATAGCCGCCCACCAGCTGATAGGCGTCGTCGCCGGAGAGGATGGAGTTGTTGAGCATCGCTACCCAGTCTGCGTGCGCGTACGATTCCTCCGGCTCCGGAATATTGAACGTCACGTTGTAGAGATCCTCCACCTTCGCGTTGCGGCGGTAGGTAGAGTCGTTCAGGCTGTCGCCCGTGTCTTCTTCCGCGTAGATATTCGAGCCGCCCCAGAGATAGAAATTGATGGCTTTCCCGTTATAGTTGTTGACGGCCAGTTCGTAGCCGTTTGCTTCCGTATAGCTTTCCGTCTCCGCCGGCCGATCTTTTTCGGTCGTTTCCCCGCCGCCGATCCCGCATGAAACAAGCAGAGGGATCATCATCACGGCGGTCAGGATCAAAGACAGGATACGAGTGCTCGGCTTCATTTTCTTTTCCTCCGAATATTTATGGCAGCTGCGGCTCGGTTCCCTCAGGAAAGGATACTCAGCAGTTCCTTCATTTTCTTCGCGTAGATTCCTTTTTTCTTCGCCCATTCGACCGCCATGCTGCGTCCTTCAAACAGCGAAGTCCGAAGGAGCAGATCGGGCGACGGCGTACCGAAGAAGTGGCTGTACACCTCGACGAAATCGTAAGTGATATGATCAAACATCAAATCAAGCATTTCGATGGATTCTTCATCGCGGACGGCTTTGCCCTTGAGCGTCTTGTCGTAGTACGCGGGTTTCACCATCTTATAGCCGAAATATGCGAGCGCTTCCAGAATATGCGCCGGCATATCGCCCTGCGTCGTGACCGGGATCGAATAACCGGAGCCGAATTCGTTATGCGTATAATACTGACCCTGCTCTTCGTTCCACATCGGGTACGGGAGAATGCCGAAATCGTTTTCCATCGCGCGATATTCGACGGCACGGGAGAGGAAGGCGGCCTCAAACAGCGCACGGCCTTCCATGAATTCCATTGTGCCCGGATCATATGCGTACAGCACTTCCGGATCCTTGACGATAAAACGCATCATCGTTTCCTGGATCTCGACATAGTATTCAGGAAGATCGCGCAGATGCGGCAATCCATCCTCGTCGAAGTCCGTAAAAATCACGTGAAACGCCGTAACGAAGGCGTCAAGGGGATTGTTGCGGTTGCAGACCAGGCCGAAGCGGTCGACGTCCTGATCCATCTGACCGTTGCCGTCAAGATCCAGCGCCGCGAGAGCCGTGTATTCCTTCAGTTTATCGAGTGTCCATTTTCCGTCGCGGACAAGCTGATACAGATCCTCGACGTGCAGATCCTTCGCCAATTCCTTATTGAACAAAATCGCGCAGGTCATGTTATAAAAGGAGGCGTCAACGTGCCCGACCGTTTCGTACAATGCGCCGCCGAGATTGGCCGCCTTCTGAAATTCGGCAGTCCACCACGGCTGCGAAAAATCAAACGCGTCAAAGTTCAGGAGATTCTGATACTGATTTTTCGTCAGCGATTCGGCCGCCATGACGTGAGAGCCGTTCGAGATGACCTGATAGGCGTCGTCGCCGGACATAATGACACGCCGGACGTAGGTCGTCCAGTCGTTGTAATTATAATCGAACGGCAGATCCGGGGACGAGAGATCGACGTTGTAAAGCGATTTTACCTTCTCGTTGCGGCGGTAGACGGCGTCGTTCAGCGATTCGCCGGTCTCCTCCTCCACGTTCAGAGAACTCGCCGTACAGAAGCAGCAGGTCGCGCCGTCGTAATCGACTACGTCAAGTTCGTAGCCGTTTTCTTCCACATAACGCTCTTCTGCGGATTCGACCGGCAGCTCTCCGTCATCGGCAGACGGCTGAGCAAAAGACTGTGAGCAGGCTGTCAGCGATGCGGCGCACAAAATAACCGCCAGAAACAGAGAGAGCATCCGGGTGAAACTCATTGCAACTTCCTCCACGGTACAGAAATAAGAGAAAAACGGTAATAGCCCTGCGGCCGGATATGCTGTACTTATACGTGCATTTTAGCATACCGCCGGAATGATGTCAAGGAATTTCGGCAAATCGACGGCCGCAGCGAACGTCAGCCCGTCTATCGCTGCGCAGGCATAAGAAAAAGGGACGAATGGTCGTCCCCGTTTTCTTTTATTCATATTCGCCTTCGACGTCGAGCATCTTGATCAGCTGCTTCATCTTGACGTTGTACATACTGCGGTTTCTTGCGTATTCGCGCGCGACCTTGCTGTCTTCCCACAGTGCAATGCGGAGCAGCTGGTTCGGTGCCGGATAGAAGTCCGCGCTGTAGATCTGAATGAATTCGTAGGAAATGTTATCGTAAATGATGTCGAGCATTTCGCCGGATTCCTTGTCACGGGTGGATCTGCCCTTCAGAGACTTATCGTAGTAAGCCGGCAGAACGATCTCATGTCCGAAGTAGGAGAGCGCTTCGAGAATATTGGCGGCACGCGCTCCGTTCGTCGTGATCGGAATAGCATAAGACGTTGCGTTTTCGACGTCGGAGAAGGAACGGTATTTTTCCTGATTTTCATCCCACAGCGGATACGGCAGGATACCGAAGTCCTGTTCCATTTCACGGTATGCGGCGACCGTCCACATCCGGTTTGCTTCAAACAGCGCGCGGCCTTCGATGAACGTGTAGTCGGGCGTACCCGATTTCTCAATATTATAACGAACGCTCTGACCGTGGATGAAGGAATCGAGCTTGTCGCCGACTTCCACGTAGCGCTCCGAAACCGGAAGCAGAACCGGCAGTCCGTTTTCGTCCCAGTCGGTCAGTTTAATTTCAAAAGCGGTAACGAAACCGTCTACGGGATAACTTCTGTGAATGGCGAGACCGAACTGGTCTACCAGCGGATCCATCATGCCGTCGCCGTCGAGGTCAATGTCAGCCATCTCCGTGTATTCGATCAGCTTGTCGAGCGTCCATTTATGGTCGCGCACGAGCTGATACAGATCGTCGATCGGGTAGTTGCTTGCAAGTTCCTTGTTGAAAAGGACCGCAGTGAACAGGTCGTAGTAGGAGCTTTCCATATTGCCGACGGCAATATAAAGCTTGTTGCCGATTCTGGCGTTCTTCATGAATTCGCCCGGCCACCATTCCTCCTCGAAGCTAAGGTACGGCAGATCGAGCATATTCTGATAGTAATTGGTGGACATCGTATGGTACGCCATCGTGTTGGTATAGTTACCGACGAGCTGGTAGTCGTCCGCGCCGGAAAGAATGGATGCGTCTACGGAGCCGTGGAATCCGTTGTTATCCGTAGTAATATCCGGGAACTCAAACTTGACGTTGTACAGATCCGCTACTCTCGAGTTGCGGTGGAATACCGCAGCGTCAAGCGTGTCGGCGGTTTCTTCGACCGTCATAATATTCGAGTTGCCGCACACTGCGATCGAGATCGTGTCGCCGTTGTAATTGTTGATGACCAGCGGCAGATCTTCGTCGGACTGTGTGCCCTGCTGACTGCTGCCTTCATTCCCGCCGTTCGGATCCTTTTTGCAGGATACGAGGAGCGGTACGATCATCACAAGCGCGAGAAGCAGCGCCGCCAGACGACGGCTGAATGTGAGTTTCATAATCGCCTCCGTTGTTATGTTGGAATCAAGTTGTATATGGTTATTATAGCAAAATTTCCGCTCAGTATCAAGAGAAAAATTGATATTTTTCAACCAAATGTTTATATCAGATAACACGACGGGCAAGAAGGATGAATATTCACTTGAAAAGGGGCTCGGCGTCCGATCAGCGGTTCATGTTGTCAACGCGGCAGATGACCGTGCAGGTCGATACGGCTTTTCGTGCCCATGTTTTCCATAGAAATCTGTATACGGGATTCTGAACCCCGGTCATACCGCTCCGCGGTAGACCACGACCTGCGGTTTGTTCAGCCAATACGCAAGGCAACCGGGCAGGTCGATACGGCTTTTCGTGCCCATGTTTTCCATAGAAAAAGGGACGATAAATCGTCCCCTTTTTCTATGGAGCATACGGGATTCGAACCCGTGACCTCCACACTGCCAGTGTGGCGCGCTCCCAACTGCGCTAATGCCCCAGCGCTCCCCCTACTGGACTTGAACCAGTGACACCCTGATTAACAGTCAGGTGCTCTACCGACTGAGCTAAGGAGGAATATATAATATTGGGATATACTTTTCGTACGTCAGTACGAAAACTGTGGAAAAGACGAGAGGTTAGAATTTCTTCTAACCTCTGTCAGTCCAAGTGTTGGCGAATACCTATTTTCCCGGGCCGTCTCCAGCCAAGTATCTTCGGCACGACAGAGCTTAACTTCTGTGTTCGGAATGGGAACAGGT
>JAZUKT010000103.1:0-2461 GCA_045643445.1 Eubacteriales bacterium | reverse complement strand
CAAAAGATCCCACGACCGAGAAGAATACTTGCAAAAAAACAAAAGAACACCTACATCGTGTAAGTGTTCTGTATGTGTGATGAATTGTTACGATTTAATACCTATATCACCGCTTCTCTCTCCGGCGTGGGTTTTCAGGGTCTCGGCGGCCCCTGAAAACCGCGTTAACGATTTTCTGAGGTTCTGAAACGCCTTTGTTTCGTGAGTTGAATATTGTTCAATCCATACCCATCCATAAAAGTTCTTGCCAGGCTTCTTTCAAGAAGCCGCGTTCCTTTTTTCCAAAAGGCCGCGTTCCCCTCGTTCCCCTCAATCCGCGTCGGCGAGGTATTCGGCGCCGTGCTCGGCGATATACTGTTTACGGCCGGCGAGGTCATCGCCCAGCATAAGCTCGAACATCCGGGCGGTAGCGGCGGCTTCGGCAGGCGTGACACGGATGAGCCGACGGGTAGCCGGATTCATGGTGGTTTTCGCCATCATATCCGCCTCGTTTTCGCCGAGTCCTTTGGAGCGCTGGAGCGTATATTTCAGCTTCTGCTCCTCCATGCGTTTGATGATCTCGGCCTTTTCCGGCTCGCTGTACGCGAATTCGATTTCGCCCTTCGACGGCGTGATCTCATAAAGCGGCGATTCCGCGATATAGACGCGCCCTTCGCGCAAGAGCGTCGGCAGCAGCCGGTAGAACAGCGTCAGCAGCAGCGTGCGGATCTGGTATCCGTCCTCGTCCGCATCGGTACAGATGATGATCTTCGACCAGCGCAGGTTCGCCATATCGAACGCCACCATGTGCGCCTTGTGCTTCGCCTGGACCTCGACGCCGCAGCCGATGACGCGCAGGACATCGAGAATGATATCGCTCTTGAAAATACGGTCGTAGCCCGCTTTCATGCAGTTGAGCGTCTTGCCGCGCACCGGGATGATCGCCTGAAACTCCGCATTGCGCGCCAGTTTGCAGGACGACATGGCCGAGTCGCCCTCCACGATATACACCTCGCGCACGTCCGGATCCTTCGAGCGGCACGCCACGAATTTCTCCACGCGGTGCGCCACGTCCATCGACGTCGCCAGCTTCTTCTTCAAGTCAAGCCGCGTCGTCTCCGCCTGCTCGCGCGAGCGCTTGTTGACGAGTACCTGATTGCAGAACCGATCCGCGTCCGCCGGATTCTCCGCGAAGTAATATTCCAGTTGTTCCTTCAGAAACTCATTCATCGCGTCGGCAATGAACGTGTTCGTGATCGCCTTTTTCGTCTGGTTCGCGTACGACGTCTGCGTCGAGAAGCTGTTCGTCACGAGAATCAGGCAATCCTCGATATCCGGGAACGTGATCTTCGACTCGTTTTTATTATATTTCCCGGTGGATTTGAGCCGTTTGTCGATCGCCGACACGAACGCCAGCCGCACCGCCTTTTCCGGCGAGCCGCCGTGCTCCAGCCACGAGGAGTTATGATAATATTCGAGCACGTGCACCGACTTCGACACCGTGAACGCGACGTCCGCGATCAGTTTATAGTCCTTCATGTCCTCGCGGTCGCGGCCTTTCGTCTCCAGATGGAACTGCGCCACCTTCGTCTCCGCCGTCTCGCCCGCGATTTCGGAAATATAGTCGGCAATGCCGTTTTCGTAGAAAAACTCCGTCTCGTCGAACGTGCCGTCCGGCTTCTCCCAACGGAAATTGAAGCGGATGCCCGGATTCACGACCGCCTGACGTTTCAGCATATCGTCGTAATATTCCCGCGGGATGTTCACGTCCGTGAAAACGTCAAGATCCGGCCGCCAGCGCTGCTTCGTGCCCGTGCGTTTCGCATCCTTCTTTGTGAGCGGGCGCACCTGCATCTCGCCGTCGGGCTCGCCTTTTTTGAAGGACACCGTCGTCAGATTCGCGCCGTCCGCCGATTCGACCGTGAAATATTCGCTCGAATACTGCGTAGCGCACGCGCCGAGTCCGTTCAGGCCGAGCGAATACTCGTATGCGGCCTCGCCGGAGTTGTTATCGTACTTACCGCCTGCGTACAGTTCGCAGTAGATGAGTTCCCAGTTCCAGCGTTTTTCGCCTTCGTTCCAGCCGAGCGGGACGCCGCGTCCGTAGTCCTCGACTTCGACGGAATGATCCGCGAACGCCGTGACTCTGATGAGGTCGCCGTAGCCCTCTCTCGCTTCATCGACGGAGTTGGAGACGATCTCAAAGACGGAATGCTCCGCGCCTTCGAGTCCGTCCGAACCGAAGATGACGGCGGGGCGTTTTCTGACGCGATCCGCGCCCTTGAGGGAGGTGATGGACTGGTTATTATACTGTGGGGCTGCTGCTTTTTTCTTTTCTGCCATAGTACTGCAACTTTCTGGTAGATTTTTATTATTTTCGGGGGAATTTGGTAGGAAAGTCCGCGGACTTTCCGAATTTTATTTTTTCGTAAGAGTCCTCCGCGGCGAGGGATCGTCCCACCTCGCGGTGCCCAAAAATCCT
>JAZUKT010000102.1:0-16099 GCA_045643445.1 Eubacteriales bacterium | reverse complement strand
TTGCCCGTATAGGCGTAAACGGTGCGACGGGTGCGAGTTTAACTTGATGGGAGGCGAGGACGATGACGGAACTCGATAAGCAAATATGTTATCTGACAAAATTAATTACCGATTTACCGAAAGCAGATTGTGAGAACTGCGATATGTCAGAGGACTATTGTTTAACTTGCTGTTACGAGAGAAGACTTGCGGAACATCTTATCGACCATGGCGTGATCGTGATTCCGGCATTGGCAGCGTTGAAGGAGCGCGAACGGAATGTACTCGATTAAAACGCAATTCCGTAGGAGCGCAGGATATTACGATGGGCATATCTGCAAAGATTGTGAATTTTGTATACGAGTGCAAGCCGGTAGTCACGCACACTATAAATGCCGCAAAATGGGCATATCTTCGAGTGTCTCAACCGACATAAGATTGAAGGACAGAGCTTGTGCTTATTTTTCTTCTAAGGATAAGGAGGAAGCAAATGAACGGAAATGTAATCAGCAAACAAGCGCAGATTTATATTGACGAGATACTGGAGAACGCGAGGAACAGAAAAAATGAAAACCAGTTTTTGTTCCGCGTCGGCGATACAGTGCAATGTGTTTTCGGCAGCGGTAAGACTACCGAAGCAGCATTCGGAACGGTGATACGAGTGGAAGCCGATCAGCATGACACCGTGTATACTGTGCTGAAATATGATTGCATAGATCTCAACACATATACCAATGAGGACTACGGAAAGACAATCTTCGGACAGGAGGAAATGAAATGGCTGATATAATTATCGACAATAACATCTATGACGAGTGCCGGACGTACCCGAATTGCACGGTGGAGATCCTACGCAACAGCGTGACCGGGAAAGAATCTGTCGGATGGTGGAGGAATGATAAGCCGCCGATCGGGAAGAAGAAGCGGAAGGTCAGGATCGTGACGGTTAGGACGAAGCGGAGGTGAATGGCGAATGAAATGTTACGCCGACAACCGACGTCAGCAGGAGCACGATCTTGAAATCAGAAGGCAGGCGATCATTGATACGCTGCATTTTCTCTTAATTCTGTTCATACAGTATCTCGGAGACAAGCGCGGATTTAAGCAACAGTCGTTGATTCAGATGTGTAAATTCGTCATTAGCAACGCCGAAAGCATCGAAGGAGAATATACCACGCTCAAAGAAGCGGAAGAGGACGTGTGGGAGAGGTACGGAATCAAATGGGACGGCGATCACATTTACGTCGATGAAAGGGACGGAGGCGGTGGCGGTTGACATGGAACAGTAAATTTGTCGTATGTCCGTTCTACAAAAACGACACAACGAACAGCATCGTATGCGAAGGATTAGAAAAAAACACAACGCTTGTGCAGAATTTTGGCGACGTAAAAAGAAAGCGTGAATATTTATCAGCGATTTGCTGTGCGCGTTCATGGTGCCTGTGTTATATCGCCGAGATGCTGAACAAAAAATACGCGGAGGACAGAGATGGACAAAATTGACTTGAACGGAATTGTTCCGTGCATATGCCCGCAATGCGGTGCGGCGTTTAACAAACAAACCATGAAATGCGATTATTGCGGGACGTCATTCATGGATGAAGGATCAAACAGAGATACCGTCTATTATTATGCCGACAATGAAATAGTGTTAGCTGAACACGTCGGAGGTTTAATCGATGAGTGAAGCGCAGGAACAGACCTATCTTTTCAACTGGATCGCATTCGCGCGAAGCAAAACGCCGGAGCTTGATCTGCTCTTTCACATCCCGAACGAAGGCAAGCGCGACAAACGAACGGGCGCGCGGCTGAAAGCGCAGGGAATGAGACCGGGTGTTCCCGATCTCTGCCTGCCGGTGCCTACGAGCCAATACCACGGGCTGTTCATCGAGATGAAATTCGGACGGAATAAACCAACGGAGGAGCAGGTCAGATGGCTTGACGCGCTGAAACGTCAGGGATATAAAACGGCGGTCTGTTACGGTTGGGAAGATGCGAAAGACGTTATATTGAACTATTTGCATGGAGGATATAAAAAAACAGAGGGCTGAAAAGCTCTCTGTTTTGTTTGGTGTGGGGGGGGTATATAGGAATAGAAGAAAAACGTGATAGAGTTAGAGCATGACGGACCAATTTTTAAAACGCCTGCTTGAGTGGATCGCTGCGAATGATGTGCACCGCTTCTACGACACGACCGAGTGGCGGCGCCTGACTCGCAAGGTATCTGCCAAAGACAACAACGAGTGCCAGTTATGCAAGGCGCGAGGAAGATACAGACGAGCGGATCTCGTGCATCACATCAATCACGTTAAGGATCGTCCCGACCTCGCGCTGTCAGAGTATTACAAGGACGCAGACGGCAAACGTCAGCGGAACCTTATATCGGTTTGCAAAGAATGTCACGAAACGGTATGTCATCCGGACAGGATGAAGCGACCGGCGAAGAATTATCAATACTTCCCCGAGAGGTGGGACTGAGATCAAGCCCCCCTTCAAAAAAACGGGTCAACGTCGTGGCGGCTCTACTCGGGGTGTTCCCAGGACATCTTTGATGTTCTCGCGTTTGCGGGCGAAAAATGGTAATGAAAATAAGGCAGAGGAGGTCTACGGATGGGCAAACGAAAATCAACAGAATATTACAAGCTCAAAAAACATCTTACGACCAACCTGATCGCGCGGGGTCTGTCGGGCGAGGTATACATGGACAAGATAAACGAGTACATGGATCTGTGGGAACGCAGAAAACAGCTCGCCGAACAGATCAACGAGCTCGGCGTGACGATCGAGACGGCAAAAGGAACAGTCGAGAATCGCATGGTATCTTTGGAAATCCAAACGTCGCGGCAGATGCTTGCGATATTTACAGCGCTCGGATTTAAAACGACAGCGGAACATAAAACCGTAGAGGATGACGGTGACGATGATTTGTAAAACGCCTCCTCCTCCGGTGCTCGAATGGATCGAGCTTGTTGAAAGCGGCGTGCAAAAGTGTGATAAAGAGATCATCGCGTTGGCTGAGCTGCTCCGGAAGATCTTCGCGGATGAAGAGCTGACGTTCGAGGCGGAGCGTTACGAAAAATATATAGGACTACAAAAATACTATCCGTTCAAACTGCTTCCCTGGGAGAAGTGTCAAATAGCGCTATGGCTCTGCACGTATCGCGGAGACTTTCCGCGATGGAGGACGCTGTTTAACCTGATCGGCAGAGGAGCAGGGAAAGACGGCTTTATATCGTACATAGCCTTTTGCCTTCTGTCGCCGTTTAATCCGTCGTCCTATTACGACGTGGATATTTGCGCGAACAACGAGGATCAGGCCATGCGGCCGGTGCTCGATCTCGTTGAGGTGCTTGAGGCACCGAAAAATAAATCAAAACTGGCGAAATACTTCTACAACACGAAAGAGGTCGTGCAGGGACGAAAGAACCGCGGAAAAATGCGTGGACGAACGAACAATCCGTCAGGGAAAGACGGCATGCGCTCGGGCGCGATCATTTTTAACGAGGTGCATCAATATCAAAATTACGACAACATAACAGTATTTAAAACCGGACTCGGGAAAAAAGCCGATCCGCGCGTCGGGATCTTTACTTCCGACGGAGAAATCTGCGACGGACCGCTCGACAATTACAAAAACAGAGCAAACCGGATACTGTTTGACGGAGAAGAGGACGGAGGATTCCTTCCGTTTATATTCCATCTTGACACCGAGGAAGATGTACACGATCCGCAGAACTGGACAAAAGCAAATCCTTCCCTGCCGTATATGCCTAATCTCATGCAAGAGACTCAGATCGAGTATGATGAATGGAGAGAACGGCCGGAAGAAAACATAACGTTCTTATCGCGCCGCATGGGTGTTCGTAAAGTCAGAATAGACCTCGCTGTCACAGATTACGAGAATGTGCAGAAAACAAAAAAGCCATTGCCGGATTTGTCGCGCAAGCCTTGCGTTGTCGGAGTAGACTATGCGGAACTTTCGGACTGGGCAGCGGTAAATATTCATTTTCGGATCGGAGAACAGCGGTACGACATCAATCATTCATGGGTATGCTTGCAGTCGAAGGATCTTCACCGCATCAAACCGCCGTGGAGATCGTGGGCCGATCAAGGCACCGTGACAGTCGTTGACGACGTTTCGATATCTCCGGATCTGTTGGCGAATTACATCCGAGACGCGGCGAGAAAATACAACGTGAAAATGATCGCGATGGACCATTTCCGGTGGACGCTTGTTTCTGAAGCGTTCGGAAAAATCGGATTCGACGCGAAAAACAAGGAGCGCGTGAAGCTCGTCCGCCCTTCTGACATAATGATGGTCGAGCCGGTGATACAAGATTGCTTCGACCGGGAGCTATTCAACTGGGGCGAGAACGCGGCGCCGCTTCGGTGGGCTGTGACGAATACAAAGCGAGTTATGAGCTCAAAAAAGATCGGCGTGGCAACGGGCAATTTTATCTATGCAAAAATAGAGCCAAAAAGCCGAAAAACAGACCCCTTCATGGCACTCGTTGCGTCTATGACGATTGAAACCGTACTGAACACAAAAACATACGCACCGCGCTCCATGGGCGCGATAGCGATTTAAGGAGTTTACAAAATGGCATTTAATTTTTTTAAATGGCTGACAAAGAAAACGGCGAGAAATCCTACCGAGATCAGCTTGCAGATCTGCGAGGAAGCGTTCATCGATTACGCGCTACGGAAAGTGGCGTTTGAAACATGCGTGAACCTTATCGCGGCGGCATTTAACAATTGCGATTTTGTCACAATGGTAGACGGCAAGGCCGTCAAAGGCGATGAATATTACTTGTGGAATATCGAGCCGAATATGAATGAATCGTCCTCGGTATTCATCAACAAGCTTATTCATCGGCTGTACTACGACAACGAGGCGGTCGTGATCTCGACGAAGAAACGCATCACCGGCGAGGAGATGCTCGTCGTTGCTGATTCGTTCACCGCCGGGGATAAGTACCCGGCAAAGCGGAACGAATACACCGATCTGACGGTCGGCACGGTCACATACAACAAGACGTTCTATGAGGACGAGGTTATGCACTTCGTCTTGTCGGACGGCAAAGTAAAAAGCTTGGTCGATATGCTCGACGCAGCGTATGAAAGATATATAAATTCGTACACGGCGGCGGCGACCTGGCAGAACGGGAAACACATCAAAGTGCACGTTGACCAAATCGCAGGCGGAGAAGATCAGACGGACGCGGACGGAAATAAAACGAGCTGGGAAGATGCTTTCGCAAAATCGCTGAAAGCAAAATTGAAACCGTTTATCGAAAATCCGAATTCGGTGCTGCCGGAATTTGACGGCGAAACGTATTCGGAATTCGGCGGCGGCGGCAGCGGAATAAAGCCGAGCGACATCAAAAGCCTTTACGATGATATCTTTGACTTCACGGCGCGTGCGCTTCTGATCCCTCCGGTGCTTGTACGCGGCGAGGTAGCGGACAGCAAAGACGCTACGAAGCGATGGCTCAGCGTTTGCATTGACAGCCTTGCGGCACAGTTTGACGAGGAGGTCACCCGCAAGAGGTACGGGAAAGCGGAATGGAAGCGCGGAAACTATTTCCACGTCGATACGTCGGCTATCGAGCATTTCGATATCTTCGCGGATTCTGCTGCTGTTGAAAAACTCATCGGCTCTCTGATCCTCTCGCCGGATGAGGTGCTCGAAGCGGCCGGACGCGCTCCGCTGAACACGGACTATTCGCGGGAACATTATCTGACAAAAAACATCGCCACGGCAAACGAGGCGTTAAACGGCGAAGGAGGTGAGAACGAATGAACAAGTTTTATCAAATCACCACGAGCGGAAGAACGGCTGACCTGAACATCTTCGGCGACATCTGCGAATGGGCATGGGAAGAACTCGGCGAGACGAGCGCATATAACCTCGCAAAAGAGATCGAGGGTCTTGACGTCGATTTCATCAACGTGCATATCGACAGTTACGGCGGAGAAATAAAAGAGGGATGGGGCATTTATAACGCGCTTAAAAATCACAAGGCGCAGATAAATACCTACGCAGACGGATTCGTCTGCTCGGCTGCTCTCTATCCGTTTATGGCAGGCAATCGCCGGATCGCCTCCCCGGTATCGGCGTTTTACTTCCACGAGGGCATGACCGGCGCACACGGATACGCGAAAGACCTTCGCAAGGCTGCAGACGAGCTTGAGATCATCACCGAGATCGGCATGAGCGCATTCACCGAGAATTGCGATCTCACCAAAGAGGCGGTCGCAGAGCTCATGGCGAATGAAACATGGCTCGCACCGGCGCAGGCACTCAAAATGGGCGTTGCCACTGAAATCAGCGGCGCGGCTGAAAGCGGATATACTCAATCCGCGAGACAGTCTGTTTTATCGGGAATTTTCGCGAAACGAAATGAGCCCGAACAGAATAAAAACGAGGCGGAGATCGTCGAGGACGCTCCCGCCGAAGAAAACAAAAAATTCAACAAATTATTTTAAGGAGTGATTTTAACAAATGAAATCCAACGATCTGAACAACAGAACGCAGCTTCGCGAGAAACTGCAGGCAGCAATCACGGCGGGCAACGCCGATGAATTCGCGCAGACCTTCGACTCCATGCTCGATGAGATCATCGAAGAGCTCGGCAAGGCGAACGATGAACGTTTCGCGGAATCCGTCAGCAACAGCGACGCAGCTATCCTTAACGCTCGCGGTCAGCGTCAGCTTACCAGCGACGAGCGCGCTTATTATCAGAGCGTTTACGACGCGATCACAAGCGAGAATCCGAAACAGGCTCTTGCTAACCTCGACAAAACTCTCCCCGTCACCACGGTGGTTGAGGTCTTCGACGAGATCCGCACCGAGCATCCTCTGCTCAGCAAGATCGACTTCCAGCCCGCAACCGGTCTTCTGAAAATACTCGTAGACAGCGGCGAATACAACGAGGCCGAATGGGGTAAACTCTGCGACGAGATCGTAAAAGAAGCAAGCCTCGGCTTTAACGTCGTTGACGCTGCTCTCTATAAGCTCTCCGCGTTCCTCTACACCTGCAAGAGTGGTTTCGAGGTCGGTCCCGAATGGCTCGAAAGATACGTCCGTGAATCTCTCTATGAAATGTTTGCAAACGGCGCGGAAGCCGGATTCGTAACCGGCACCGGCAAAGACCAGCCCATCGGCATGAACAGACAGGTCGGTGAGGACGTGGTGATCGTCGGCGGCGTATATCCCAAGAAGGAAGCCGTCACCGTCAACGAGTTTAACATTCAGACGGTCGGCAACCTCGTCTCTCAGCTCGCCGTATCTCCCGCCGGAAAAGCTCGCCGCGTCGATAACCTCATCATGGTGGTCAATCCCGCCGACTACTACAGCAAGATAATGCCCGCTACCATGGTCTACGGCGCGGACGGCGTTTATCACTCGATTCTCCCCTACCCGATCGACATCATTCAGTCTCCCGCTGTTGACACCGGCGAAGCTGTGTTCGGTATCGGTCGCGGATATTTCGGTGCAATTGGTCTTGAGAAGGATGGCCGCATCGAATTCTCCGATCACTATCAGTTTGTCGAGGACGTCAGAACGTGGATCATCAAGGGCTACGGAAACGGCTTCCCCAAGGACAACAACTACTTCCTTGTGCTCGATATCAGCAACGTAACCGCGCCTATGACTCGCACGGTCATCATCGATGACAGGACAAAATCCGACAACGCTCTTCTTGCCGCACTGAGCCTCGGAAACGTTGCACTCAGCCCCGAGTTTGATCCCGAAGAGGACACCTACACGGCGACCACCACCAACGCGACCAACATCATCCGCGCGATCCCCGCTGATGCAGGCGCGACCGTAGCTATCGACGTGGACGACGTTCCCGTTGACAACAACTCCCCCATCGCTTGGGAAACCGGCGCTAACGTCGTGACCATCACCGTCACCGCCGAGGACGGCACCACGACCGCCGAAACTACTATAACGGTCACCAAATCGTGAGCGATAGCTCAGTAAGCACCAACCTCCTCCGTGACGTCAAGATAAGTCTTGGCGTCACTTGGACGGAGGCCAGCACCGACGGGCAGATTCGGGAATTGATTAAAAAATCCATGTTCTATTTAAACGATAAACTCGGCGGGGACTTGGATTTCGAAGCGCCCGGATACCCGCGCGAACTGCTCATGGAGCGCGTTCGTTATGCGCGAGACGGTGCTCTCGATGTGTTCGAGAACAACTACCGTTCAGAGCTGCTTGCGGCTCAGAATAACAGGAGGGTGAGCGTTTATGCACAGAACTCCATACAGAGCGACGAATGACGTCTCGCAGCCGTTCAACGATGGCGTAGCGCGATTCTATGAGTTGACGAACGATGCAGACGCGGGCGATATGCCGCATTATAAAGCGACAAAGCGCGGGCTGCTCCCCTATGAAACACAGCGGCTCGGAATCAATCGGCTGTATCTGTCGAGGCAACATCAGGCAGAGATCGTCAAGGTTATCCGCGTCGCGCGGCGGAATATATCGCCGCAGGATCTCGTCGTCCTTGAGGATGGAAAACGGTACCTCGTCGACAGTATTCAGGACGTTATGGACGTTTATCCGCCGTCTGTTGATATTGCGCTTCGTCGGTATGAGCAGAACGTGGAGGTGTTACCGAGATGACAGCCATCGAAAAAATAAAAGCCATGCATCTTGCCGTTTCGGACAACGTGTATCACTATCACGCTTGGCGTGAGAACGACCGATATTTCGAGTGGCAAGAACGTGAGCCGGATGATTTTTTAGCGGACGGCGTACACGTTGAGCGAGCCGTGCAGGGCATCACGGACTATTTCACGAAGATGGAGTATGATCCGCACATCGACGAATTCGAAGTCTCAATGAATGAAACGCCCGGTGTGGCGTGGAGCCGAAACTCGGAACAGTACGAGGAGGAGACCGGATTCATCCATGTTGAGTGGTATTGGAGCGTGGTTGCAGATGGCTAAATTCACGGCGCGGGGAATGGACGCATATATCACACAGTTAAACGATATATATACGGACGTTACTCCGATCATAAATCATGCTGTTTATGAAGGTGCGAAAATTATAGCCGACGAAGTAACGGATATGATCAGAGGAATACCTGAAGCACGAATGCAAAGCAACGGACTCGTATGGGGAATTTCAAAATCGCAAAAAAAAGGACTTCTTGAAGGTTTTGGCATATCTCATATGATAGTCGATGACTATAATTTGCGATACGTGAGATTAGGCTTCGCCGGATACAATGACACCGCGACCGACAAATACAGACGTGGACAGCCGAACGCGATGATCGCGCGTGCTGTCATATCCGGAACAAGCTTCCGAGAGAAAAACGATTTTATGGCGCATGCGCTTAGATATGTGCGGCAAAGAGCAAACAAAACAATAGAGGACGTTTTTGAATTAGAACTATCAAAAGTAATAAAATGAGGTGAAAAACTATGGCAGCAGGTCAGGTCGGCACCGGTTTTTCGAAACCGTATGTAGCCGAATACAGCTACACCGCATCAACAGACACGGTCAGCTATAGCGACGGTCAGATCCTCGCGAGAGGCGTTGACGTCAGCATCGAGCCGAACGCGGGAAATGACAATAATTTTTACGCGGACAACGTGACCGCAGAATCCGAGACGGGTGTGTTCAGCGGCGGAACGCTGAATCTCACGGTCGACGGTCTGTTCATCGCATCCGAGCGTCTTATTAACGGGCTTCCGGCTGCGGAGAACGTGACCGTCGGAACGGCGACCGTTCCCGTGACGTCTTACGGTAAGTCTGTCGCGCCTCCCGATATGGGGTGCGGATTCATATGGCGCAGACAGAGCGCGGGCGTCGTGAGTTATACGCCCGTTGTTTTAACGAAGGTAAAATTCGCGCCCGTGAATACCAGCGCGTCAACGCAGGGTGAGTCTATCGAATGGCAGACGCAGTCTCTCACGGCGACTATCATGCGCGATGACACAGCTGACGAGAACTGGAAGAAGGTCGGCGATCCGCAGACTACCGAACGCGCTGCGGAGAACGTGGTGCGCGTTCTTCTCGGTCTTTCCGTTCTTACTGACTCGACACCGGATCCCGATGAGGATCCCGAGGGGGAATAAAAAATGATTCTCGGAGATAGGGCGATTAGGCTGCGATATAGCGTATACGCAGACTGCGCGATCCGAGAATTGACGGAGGGTGGCGAGGGAATTCCCTCGCTGCTCGCCGATAATCTTACGCTCGGTACGCGAATCAGAAATTATGCCAAAATAGCACTGATCATGAACATCGCCGCAAAACGACATGAAGCGTTTATTCGCGGCGAAGATCCCGATGAGGTCAAGGCGGATTTCACGGAATTGGAATTCATCTCGGCGGCAAGCAGCGGATTGGAACAAACTCTCAACGCCGTTGCAGATGAAATCGTAAAAGGGCATAAACGGACGGTATTTACACGTCCCTTGTCAAAAAAGAGCAACAATAAAAAAACAGAAATTAACAAAGCGTGGTTTATTTTCTATGGGCACGAACTCGGAATGAGCAGGGACGAAACTTTAGACACCATCTACGGAGAGATGGTCGATAACATCTCCCTGCTCGCTGTCTATAACGGGACAGCGGAGATCGTAGAAGAGAAGAAAAAACCGAGCTTTGAAGAGATAATAGAAATGAGGTGACGGCATGGCGGGTAAACTGGATATCGGTCCTCGAATAGGAATCGAGGGCGAAGCGGAATATAAAAAACAGATGTCCGACATAATTCAGCAGACAAAAACGCTGAACTCGGAGATGAAACTCGTCACGTCAACGTTTAATTCCGAGACGACCGCCGAGGAAAAAGCGGCAGCGCAAAGCAAAGTATTGGAAAAGCAGAAAGAGGCGCTGCAGCAGAAACAAAAACTTCTCAACGACCAGTACGAAAAGGCGGTAAAACTCTACGGCGAGAACGATTCAAAAACGCTGAAACTGAAAGAATCGATGAACAAGACGGCCGCCGAGATCAACAACGTTGATAAACAGATGGACGAGCTGGCGAAATCCTCCGATGATGTCGGCGACAGCCTCAAAGAGACCGAAAAAAAGAGCAGCACGTTCAAGGACGTGCTCAAGGCAAATCTTGCGACGGAAGTAATAAAAAAAGGATTCGAGGGTCTGAAAAACGCCATCTCCGCGCTTGCTAATGGTATCGCAGACGGTGTTAAAAGCATCGCCGGTGCCATGAATGAAGCGGGCGCGGCCGGAGACGAGATAGACAAACAGTCGCAGAAAATACAAGTCTCCGCGGAACAGTATCAGAAGCTTGCTTTTGCGGCGGAGAGAAGCGGCGCGTCCATCGCGAACATCGAGACCGCGAACAAATCGTTGCAGAAATCCGATTTTAGCGGCAATATCTATGATGCGATCCTCGCGGTATCGCAGTTGACGGACGCGGACGAGCGAGCGGCGAAGGCATCTGAGCTTTTCGGAGCCAAAGCGGGGCAGGAGCTGCTTCCGTTGCTGAACGCCGGAGGAGAGGGTGTGCAGGCTCTCTTCGATGAGGTCGAAAGCCTCGGCGGTGTCATGAGCAACGAGGCGGTCGCGGCTGCTGCGGCGTATGAGGACTCATTGACAAATCTGCAGACTGCATTCGGCGGCTTGAAAAATAACCTTGCCTCGGAATTCCTTCCTTCAATCACCACGGTGATGGACGGATTCACGATGATCCTTTCCGGCAAGACGGACGATGGCATCGATACGATAAAAAATGGCATCGAAGATTTCGAAAAAGAGGCAAAAGAGCTCGGCCCCATCGCCGAGGATATGCTGTATTTATTCGTCGACACTGTTGTAGAGCTGCTCCCCGAGGTGCTCGATACGGCAGGCGACATCATCATCACGCTGTGCGACGGTATACTCAAAATGGCACCGGAACTTGCGCCGGTCGCAGTGGACGTGATAAACAAAATAGTCAATTTTCTTGTTGACAATTTCGATTTGATCATAGGCACGGCAGGCGACATCATCATCACGCTCGCTCGCGGATTGGTCGACAACATTCCGAAGCTGGCTGCACGTCTTCCTGAGATCGGAAATGCGATTCTCAACGGGCTCGGCAAAATAATCAAAGATGTCCCCGAGATCGGCAAAAATCTCATCGAAGGACTGTGGAACGGTATCAGCAACGCGAAAGATTGGATTTTGTCAAAAATCAAAGGGTTCGGTTCTTCTATTCTCGGCGGCTTAAAAGACTTTTTCGGGATTCACTCCCCGTCAACGGTTATGGAGCGTGAAATCGGCGATAACCTCGGTCTCGGCCTCGTCAACGGTTACGTCAAAACGATGAAAAAGGGCGCGAGGCAGATCACCAACGCGACGCGAGGTGCTTTTGATGGCATCGGCGACATCAACGGCGACATCGCCGTAAAACGGTACGCATTCACAGCGTCTGAAACATCCGGCGGAGGCATGAGCTACAACTACGGCGACATCAACGTACAGATCAACGCCGCACCGGGCATGGACGCGCAGGAAGTCGCCGATTATGTGATCGAATCGATCACGACGCAGATTCAGAGAACGGGGGCGTTCGCGCGATGAGATCCTATTTTGTTTTCAACGGGAAAAATTCGGCAAACTACGGATATTATATCGAATCTTATCCGGATATAGTCCGACCGCAGAGGATGACAGAAACAGTCTATATCCCCGGTCGGAGCGCGCCGCTTCTGCGCGACCTTAAAACGTACAGCACGTTCGAGCGGCGTTACAACGTCGCGCTGAAATCGATCGGGCCGCTGCAGCAGTATATCAATCTGACGTTGCCGATAATGTTCGATGGCACCGATGACGGATTTTACGATTTGTATGACAGCTACAACACGCCGAACGTCGTTTATAAAGCGCGGGTGAAAAATCCGATAGAATTTCAGAACGTTCTGAACAAATTCGGACGCGCACAGCTTGTGTTCGAGTGTCTTCCGCAGCAGTATGTCACGTCAACGACTGCGGCAAAAAACTATCTCGTCCTCCCGCTGCTCGGGACAACGCAGCAGACTGGAACGATTCAGCGCGACGGCTGGATGCTCTACTCACGACCTATTATCGATATTGAGTACATAGCGGCACCTACGAACTTAAACATAAAAATCGGCGATACGCTTGCAACCGCAACGGAGATGATCATCAATCCGGTCAAGCATGGTGATGGCGTGGAGCACTACTACGTTGATTGCGACGCGCAAACGGCGTGGTATGTGACGCCGGACGGCGAAAGTCTCAACGGAAACGCTGCTCTCACGTTGAATACGGACAATAAATTTCCGTTTATCGAGAGCAATGATACGTTTAATGTATGGGCTAAAACGCAGAGCGGCTCGGTGGATGTCGTGGTTATAACGGCGAGGTGGTACTGGATATGAATCCGATATTATATGACGTCAGCATTGATTCGCTCGATAACGGCATGGGCTTCGGAATTCTGTCAGACGCGCTGTCGTGCGTGGTCACAGAGGAGAGAAACGGTCAGTATGAGGCGGATATAGTCTATCCTG
The DNA here is from genome assembly GCA_045643445.1 of Eubacteriales bacterium. Taxonomy (GTDB): domain Bacteria; phylum Bacillota; class Clostridia; order Oscillospirales; family CAG-272; genus UMGS1696. The sequence continues at coordinate 2,602 of JAZUKT010000102.1, read as the reverse complement.
CAGGCGGTCAGCATTTTTCAGAGTTGCTTCCGGAACGGATCGTCCGCATCGACACGAGCCTCGATGCCGCGTCCGATCACTGGCAGTTATTCAGGATCAAGACGGCGAAAAAAAAGCTGAGTAACGACGGCGACGCGCGAGTTGAATTTCATCTTGTTCACCTTTTCTACGATCTCGACGGATTCACGGTCATGCCCGGAACGTATTCGGGAACACCGCAGCAGATCATGACCAGCGCGATAGCATCATCGCCGATTGAGAATGACACGTTCACGTTCTATTCAGATATCGTCGAAAACTATTCCGTCACGGTGCCAGCTCCGATCTCGTTCCGCAAATTTCTGTTCGGCGCGGAAAATTCCTTGCTCAGCCATTGCCACGGTGAATTTTATTTCAACAATGCAACCGTCGAATTTTTGTCATCCCGGGCTGATCCTTCGCACGATCTCCATGTTCGGTACGGAAAAAACCTCGTCGAGCTTGTGCAGAACAACACTTCCGAATCGATCTATACACATTTGCTGCCGTTCGCGATCAGAACAGAAAACGACGTCTCGACCGTCGTATATAGAAACGCTGCCGACAAACTGATCGAATTAACACCGACCTATTCCATCGGACGCGAACGCATACTCACAGTCGATCTCACGAGCGCGATAAGCGGTGATATCACGGCGGCGGCTGTATCGGCTGCAGCCGCGGAGTATATCCAAGAGCATGAAATATCGTCTATAATTACAGACGTGGACTGCGCTTTCGAGGATTTGCGGCAATATCAAACGTATGAAACATTGCCGACCGAAGAGGTAAGCATCTGCGATTTCGTAACGGTGTATTTTTCGGATTTTGATATCGACGCGCGAATGCAGGTTGTGAAAACCGAATTCGATTCGCTTGCGCGGAGGTATACGAACATCCAACTCGGAACGGCGCGCAGCACGTTGGCGGGAATGATTGCAGGCGATAACATTCAGCTTGCCGCGCAATCGGATTTGCTGAACACGGCTACGCGGCAGATACGCGCCATCAACGAGCACAGAGTGATCGAGACGGGAACGGACGAGAACGGATGGAGCTATCAAAAATGGAGCGACGGGCAGTTGACGGCGAACAAAATGCAGCTTTTCGAGGGTATCGCGTTTTCGCAGCCTGCCGGGTATAGCGTTGCATATGCCGATCTCTCGGCAAAACTCCCGAGCGCGACAAGAGCGAATTCACAGAAGCTGTTGACGGCGTCGACCTACGGAAGCTCAAACAGCACGATCGTATCGGCGTGGGTCGGCACCTGCCGCAGCATTTACGGAAAAAGCGGAGCGGACGCTGACGGAGTCAACATACGGCTTTTTGCGTCGACAACGACCGCGACAACGACCGCGAACATACAGATGTTTTTTGTCGGACGCTGGCAATAAAAGAAACAAACCAATCAATTTAGGAGTTGATAAAAATTGGCTATTCACGAAATTTATTCGAACAAAAACGCGATAAGAATCTGCGGAAACAAAACGTTTTACAAGAAATTCTTCATCGCTGATTCACTTGCGGACGTAGCGTTCATGAACACTCACGGAAACGCATTTCTGCGGCATCCTGCCGGAACGGCGGTGCTGTGCTTCGAGAATTCGACAGTATACGTCCTCACGCGCGACGATAATCCTTACGGCGAGGTCAACGACGAGGAGAACGCCGAGTTTATTCCGATGAGCGGCGGTTTGACGCCGGAGGACGTCACCGAGGCGATTGAGACCGCACTTGCCGATTACTATGACAGTGACGAAATCGACGAGATCGTAGCGGCTAAACAGAACGTACTGACGGCGGGCGAAGGGATCACCATAGACGGGGACGTCATATCGTCTGACGGCACGACTTATACGGCGGGTACTGGCATCGGCATCACGGACGATGAGATCCGCGTGACCTACGGTGAGGAATCTTACGATGACACACCGGCGTTCAACGGTACGATGGATCAGCACGACTACACCGGATTCGCAACGATATATTGGGGTTATGCCGCGAACGACGGAGGCGATCCGCTTACGGAGGACGATTATCTCAAGATCGATGCAGACGCAAGCGGCGAGGGACTCACGTTCATTGATTTTGCGAACGGTGACGTTTATCAGCAGGCGGTCGTCACGCTGATCGGTATGCTGCCGAGCAGTCCACCCGCGACTATGCAGTACGGCATCGGTGTGAACTGTCACGGAATCCACGTTGCTGAGGACTTATCGTCCGTCTATCTCGTCTCAGACGCGGCAGGAACGGGACAGACCGAACCTGCGTTTGTTCTCGGACTTGCGACGATCAACGGAGAACCTGTCATAGCTATCCTCAGCAACACGAACTACGTTGAGAGTGGAACGTATACGGTCACGAAGGGAACGCCGCCCTTGAAGATTCCTACCACGGCTCTTGATTTTTCCGTGGTCGCAAAGAATCCATCTGTAACGGAGCAGACCGCGCCGACGGCGATCACTCTTGCAGATAACACGGAATACTACTTAACGAACGTATCCGACCTCGATATAGCTTATCCGAGCGGTCGGTTTGAATCGTGGATAAGACTGACCACGGCAACAAGCGGCACGGTGACCAT
>JAZUKT010000101.1:0-7908 GCA_045643445.1 Eubacteriales bacterium | reverse complement strand
CAGATTTACAGTCATTTCTTCGATCCGTCGCCCGATCTGCTGCTGCGCACGACGCTGTACAATCACAAGAGCCTGACGACGGAATGGGCGAAGCGCAAACGTATGTATGCAACGAAGATGGAGCAGCTCATCGAAAAACTTTCCTGATCACCTTACCCGAGTCAAATTATGTAATGGAGGATATATTCATGAAACACTTTACCCGCATGACAGCCCTTCTTCTGGTGCTTGTGATGCTGCTGACGGCGCTTGCGTCCTGTAAGGAAACATCCGGCAGCACGAACGACGAGAAACAGACCGGAGCAGATGGCTTCGAACTTCCGGAAGGTATCGACTACACGCTTCAGGTGAACGACTACAAGGGCGCGACCTGCACCGTGGCGCTCAACATCTATTCCAACATGGACTCGACGGAAGTGACCGGCGACACGGTCGTTGACACGATCTACAAGCGCAATACCAAGGTGGAAGACCTCTACAAGGTCTCGCTGCAGTTCCCCGAAATGCCGGAAATGGAAGATTATACCCAGCTGATCGTGCAGTCGATCATGGCGGGCGACAACGACTTCCAGCTGATCGGCGGTCGTCAGGGGCAGCTTGCCGAACTGATGCTCTCGTCCACGTATATGCAGGACTTGCTCGAACTGCCGTACCTCGAATTTGATATGCCGTGGTGGCCGAAGGAATTCCAGCAGAGCGCCAACGTCGGCAACGTCCTCTACTCCGCGGTCGGTACGCTTGATACGACCTTCTACGATTACGTCGTTGCCCTGACGTTCAATAAGGAGCTGGCGGCTGACCTCGGTATCGGCGATCTGTACGCGCTGACGAGAGAGGGCAACTGGACGCTCGACAAACTGATCGAGTATTCGCGTCTGGCGGAAGGCGACCTCGACGGCAACGGCATCATGGAGCCCCAATTCGACCGTTTCGGCCTGGCGATTCACCGCAACTTCCCGGTCGACGCATTCGTCACGGCGTTCAACGTCCCGCTGACCGAATTTGACGATGAAGGTGTGCCGAGTCTGCTCCCGCTGACCGACCATTACGTCGAAGTGGAAGACAAAATGCGCAAGTTCATCGCACACGACAACAGCGTCAACTATCAGATCGGCAAGAACCCGACGGAAGACACTTCCTTCCTCGAAGGCCGCGCGCTCTTTGAGGGCAACAGAATGTGGCGTGTGCTCGAATACCGCGCGATGGAAAACGATTTCGGTATTCTCCCGTACCCGAAGTGGGATGAAAATCAGGACAAGTACTACACCTATACCGACGTTGCCGACAACTCCTCGTTCGCTATCCCGGTCACGACGGACGCTACGATGCCGGCGAACCTGCTCGAAGCGCTCAGCTATTACGGCTACTTTATGATCAAGCCCGCGTTCTACGACAAGACGCTGAACGGCAAGCTCGTCCGCGACAAGGAATCCTCCGAGATGCTCGATCTGATCTACGACAACATCAAGTACGACTTCATCCAGCTTTATGACGCAGGTTTCTATCCGGCTCCGAATATGCTGCTCCGCATCTCTCTCTGGGATGATATTTCCCTCACGACGGAATACGCGAAGAACAGAAAGATGTACGAAAAGAAGATGGAAGAACTGGTCGATAAACTCTTCTGAGAGGACAGCCCTTCATACCTTCATACAGCATCCGAACAAACGAAAACAGCACCGATCCACGCGGACCGATGCTGTTTTTTTGTGCGGTTTTGATGGGTTACGGGAGGGCAACGTAGGCGGAGCAGGAGACTTCCTTGCTCTCACGGAGTTCGATGTAGTAGCCGGCGGCCTCGTCGGGCACCGTACCGCTGACGACGTTCGTTTCCGTGTCATAGTCGAGCGGCATCGTGTGCCATTCCTGATCGAGGAAGCAGCTCGGATCGGTCACACCGTACGTCATCGGCTCGGTGAGATAGTAGAGCGTCGGCGTGACGGCGGCCCGGCCGGAGAAATCAATTTTCACGTGGATATCGCGTCCGCTCGGCTGCTCAAGGAAGCCGGAGATCCGGGTGGTGCCCTTGACGACCGAGGCGGCGAACGTGTAGCTTTCGGGAGCGCCCCACGCGAGCGAATGGCTGTGACCGAATTTGTCGCGGATGGAGAGCCGGGTGAGCGGATTGTTGTTCATCGTGGCGAGGAAGCTGTCCGAATTGCTGTTGATGGAGAAGCAGTTGTCGTTGTTCGAGCAGAGCCACAGAACCGGCATGGTCACGCGATCGTAGCGATCCTCAGCCGCCCAGAGTTCGCGGAAACCGACGGGCTGGAAGCTTCCCTTCAGCGCTGCCATGGATTCTTCGAGATACGCGGAGCCGTAGACCGGGATGGCAAAAGCAAAGCGGTCGTCGTAGGCGATGGAGATCGACGCCACGACGCTGCCCCACGATACGCCTGTGATCCCGACTGCATCGGCGCGGATACGCGGATCGGCACGCAGGACGTTCGCGGCGAGGATCGTGTCACTGACGGCGTAGGTCAGCCACATATCCTCGATGTCGCCGTCGCAGGGACCGACACTGGCCTGCGGGGTGAGCGTGTAGCCTTCCTCGGCGAAAATGCCTTTGGGGCCGTGTTCGTACGGCTCGTCTTCGCCTTCCCAAAGGTCGATGTTGCGTTCCGTCGGGAAAGTGCCTGCCGTGCAGACGCAGATGGAGGCGTAACCGCGGCTTGCCCAGACGCGCAGCCATTCGAGATCCATCGGCTGGCAGCTTCCGCCCGGCACGAGGACGACAGCGGGAATGGGATTCTCGGGCGTCGCGGACTGCGGAATGCTCAGATAGGCGAACGTCTTCGTTTTCATGCCGTCGCGGTCGAGGCCGTCGAAGGTGATGGCTTCAATATTCGAGTATTTCTTGGTTTCGGGGTTCATATCGGGGTATTTGACAACGCGGGGCGTCGTAGCGGCGGCGAGCGTCATCGCATCCTCGATCTCCTTCCGCTTGTTGTCGAAACGGGCGCTGTACGCGGCTTCCGCATCCGCATCTGCGGTGGTGTCGGATTCGGATTCGGGTGCGGCTTCCGTATCGACGGCGGATTCGCTTTCGGCAAGCGGCTCCGGCTCGTCGTCGGCAGGCACGGTACGGCAGCCGGGCAGGAGGATCAGAGCGGCCAGCAGACAAAGGCCGATCCGGCGAATGTTAGAACGGTGACTCATAAACGTTCTCCTTCTGTGCGGGGATGATTTTCTTCATTATAACAAAGAACCCCGGGGAAGTCAAGGTCGGTGACTCCTCCGGGGCAGATTCAGTTCTCGCTGATCACGCCGAAGCCTTCGTAGGGGATCGGCTCGTAGACGAGATTCTTGTCGCGCTGTGCGACTTTGGTCAGCTCATAGGTGCCCGGTTCAAAGACGCGGTCGGCGGCGGTGTGCGTGTAGTTGTAGCCGACGGTCGAATAGACGGGCACGGCGTCCTCGAAGACGAGAAGCCACTTGTTTATTTCGGGGGCGATGATGATATTGTTCTCGATGACGGAGTACGACGGATTCATGGCGAAGTCGATGTCATCCGTGCGATCTTTATCAAAGTGGATCTTGGCGAGATTCGGGAACGCGGACGCCCACGGCTCCTCCTGATACGGCATTTGCTGCAGGAGCAGCCAGCGGACGTTCTTTTCGGGATCGGTCATGATCTCGCGCCCTGCTTCATACCAGGTGACCATGCGCTGGTCGTAGATGATGGCGCTGGAACCTCCGATTATGACGTTGTTCGTGATAGTGATGTCGCGTCCGCCGCCGGCGAGAATGGCGCACGGAACGTTGAGGAAGACGTTCGAGGTCACGGTGAAGCCGGAGAGACCGTCGTCCAGATACACACCGATGATCATACCCTCATCAAAACGGTCGTTGCCGACGTTCTCGAATTTGTTATAGCGGATCACGTTGCCCTGCGTGTGGAGCCGCTGACCGCCGTAGAACGCGCCGCCGTCGTTGCAGTTCATGACGACCTCGTGGACGTAGTTCCATTCGATCAGATTGTTCAGTTCACCGCAGGTGAGAACGGCGTTCGGGGCGTTGTAGATCTCGTTGTGACGGATGACGTCGCCGACGCCGTTGGTGCCGAGCGCATACGAGACGTCGTGGATGAGGTTGTTCTCAAGGAGATTGCAGCCGGGCGTGAGTGTCGCGGCGTCGCCGGAGGTTTTGATCAGGCCGGGATTGCCGACGTTGAAGATTTTGCAGTCGGCGAGCGTGTTGTGGTTGCCGTTCGTCACAAAGGCGTATTCGTTCGTGTTTTTCAGCGTGCAGCCGCGGATCGTGAGATAATCGGATTGATCCGGGATGAAGAGGCTCTTCCGGGAACCCGTGAAGGTCATGTTCTCGAACGTCATGTTGTTCATGATCCCCGTGAACATGGAGTCGTTTCCGAGCGCAACGGAGACCGCGTCAACGCCTTCCGCTTCCGGGGCGTACAGGTAAAGGCGCATCGCGTCGCCGTCGATCCAGTACTCGCCGGGGAAGTCGAGCTCTTCCGGCACGTTGTAGAAGTAGTACGATGCGCCTTCCTTGTAGCCGTCATAGGCGGGGAAGGTGAAAGTGAGTCCCTGCGTATCGGGATCGTAGGCGGAGAGCAGCGTCGTCTCGTCCGCCCAGGTGTGCATGAAGGTTGCCCAGACCCAGACGCCGTCGATCGCAGCCCAGCGGGAGACGCGGGCAGCCGTATCGTCGTCGAGGCGGATCGTGCCGGGCGTCTGCTTGCCCACGCCGGGATCGAGGATGGCGCCTTCGCCGATCTTGAGGAACGCTTCGTCCTCGAACTGATGTACCGTGTTCGGATAGCGCGCGAGATCGAGCCGTGTGTCACCTGCGTAGAGGGAGAGGCTCGTGCCGCGGTATTCGTCGGGTGCCTGACAGCCTGCACCGAACGCGAACGGACCTGCGACGTCTTCCTGCATCAGTCCGGCGGCAGCCAGATCACAGACCATGATCTTGTCGGCGACGGCGGGATCAAAGCGGGCGCGCATGGCCTCGTCGGTGACGGGCGTGAAGAGCGCGGGATCGATCGACACGGCGGCGTTGAAGATCACGTCACCGCTGTCCTCGCCCGTGCCGCGGAAGACGACGGGATGTTCGCCGTCCGGACCGCCGTCCTCGGGAGCAAATCCGATATGCTCGACGTGGTATTCGCCGGGCGCGATATTAAAGGTGACGGCGTCGGTGTGTCCGGCCTCACGGAGCGCGTGCAGAACGGATACTGCCCGCTCGGGTGTCGCAAACGGAGCGGATTCAGAACCGTCGTTCGCGTCGTTACCGTCGGGAGAGACGAAGTATTCGCCGGGAACGGTGAGTTCTGTTTCAGGCTGAACGGGATCAGTTTCACTTGGCGGTGTTGTCTGCTTACATCCGGCCAGCATGAGCGCAGAAAGGCTCATCGAGAGAACGAGCAGCCAAAGCGTCAGTTTTTTCATGTCAGACTCCTGTCATGTGCGGTTTTGTCAGGCTTCGGGATAGAGACCGTAGCCTTCGTACGGAACGGGCGTGTAGACGAGCTTCTTGTCGCGGGAGGCCGCTTTCGTCAGCTCATAGGTGCCGGGCTCGAAAACGCGGGCGGCGTCCGTATGCGTGTAGTAGTAGCCGATCGTCGAGTACTGATAGACGGAATCCCAGACCTGGAAATCCCATTTGTTGATGTGATCCGCCTTGATCCAGATGTTGTTCTCGAAGGTGGAATAAGCGGGATTGATCGGGAAGTCGATGTCGTCAACGTCCGCGTCCGGGTTCATTTTCGCCGTGATCGGGAATCGCTCCTGCCAGACGTCGCTCTTGTAGTCCCATGCATCGAGCGTAGCCCACATACCGCCGTCCCTGTTGACGAAGCTTGCTTTGCCGTCCAGGTAGTTTGATCTCATGCGGTCGTCGTAGTAGAGAAGTCCCGTTGCTTCGATGACGACGTTGTTCGTGACGTGGTTGTTCCGTCCGCCGCCGATCGTGAACGCAAAGCCCTTGCAGTTGAGGATGACGTTCGATTCAGCCGTCCAGCCGGAGAGCATATCGTCAAAGTAGATGGCGTTCGGCCCGTGATATTCGTTGCCGATGTTTTCGAATTTGTTGGTGCGGAGCACGTTGCCGTCAGCCGTCCACATACCGCCGGCATAGAACGCGCCCGCGTCATCGGAATCGCGCACGACGTCGTGGATGTAGTTCCACTCGTAGAGTTCATCGTTTCCGAACGCGGTGAGTGCGGCGTGCGGACAGTAGGCGATTTCGTTGTGGATCGCTTTGTTGCCGACGCCGTTCAGGAAAATGCCGTACTGATAGGTAACGTAGACTCTTGCAAAATCGTGGATGTAGTTGTTTTCGGCGACGTTATGGCCGGGCGTGAGCGTGGCCGTGTCGCCGCCGGTCAGGTAGATACCGCCTTTGCCGAGGTCGTAGCATTCGCAGCCGTAGACGGTGTTGCCCGAGCCGGTCAGATTGACGGCGTGATTGTCGCAGTGCTTGATGACGCAGTCTTTGACGAGGTTGTCATCTCCTGTGAGATTGATGACCGTGCCGCCAGCACCCGTGAGCGTCAGTCCTTCGATGGTGACGCGGGAAGCGGTGCCGCCGAATTGGGAAGCGCCGGAGACGGTCAGCGACAGATCAGCATCGGCCGGATCGCCCTCCACGTAGAGATAGAGCTTCATCGCGTCGCGGTCGATGTAATATTCGCCGGGATAGTCGAGTTCTTCCGGCACGTTGTAGATATAGTAGCCGGTCTTGTTTTCGGTAAAGGGCGAGTAAGGCGCGAAGAGACAGGTGATGCTCTGCGTCTCTGCGTCGTAGGAGGCGATCGGCGTGGATTCGTCCGCCCAGTTGAACTGGAAGTAACCGAAGATCCACGCGCCGTCCACGGACTGCCACTTCGACACGCGCTCAGCCGCCTCATCGGGGAGACGGAGCGTACCGCCGTGGCCGTCAGCGCCGGTTGCGCCGGGATCCAGGATGTCAGCTTCGACGATGTCGATGCAGCTCTCGGCAAAGATGTCGCCGGTCGCATTCGGATAACGGGCGAGCGTCAGTCTGGTGTCGCCGTAGAAGACGGACGGATTCTGCCCGATGTATTCGTCAGGCGTCTGATTGTAGGCGCTGTAGGTACCGATCGCGTAAAGCGGGCCGATCTGATCTGCCGTCAGACCTTCGGCCGCAAGATCGCAGACGTAGATGTGCGCGGCGTTTTCACCGAATCGGGCGGCAAGCGCGTCGTCTGTCACCGGGGCGAATTTTTCACCGCCGATGGAGAACGCGGCGTTCAGGATCACCTCGCCGTCGCCGGTTTTGCGGAACGTTATGCCACTGTCTTTTTCGGTCAGCGCCACGCCGTCAAAGGCGTATTCGCCGGGGAGAATGTTCACGGTGACGTCGTCGGTGTGACCGGCTTCGCGGATCGCGCGTACCGTTTCGACCGCCTTGTCGATGGTGGCAAACGGAGCGGATTCGGAGCCGTCGTTTTCGTCCGATCCGTCGACCGAGACGTAATAATCGGAGAAAAACGCCGGTGTTTCGACTTCGGTCGGCGTGGTTTCGCCGGATTCGTCCGGGGCTTCTTCGGGCTTGTTGCAGCCGAAAAGCGTGAGGGCGGAGAGGCTTACTGCGAGAACGAGCAGCCAGAGCGTCAGTTTTTTCATGTCAGACTCCTGTCATGTGCGGTTTTGTCAGGCTTCGGGATAGAGACCGTAGCCGTCGAACGGGATCGGCGTGTAGTCGATCTTGGCGCGCTGTGCGACTTTCGTCAGCTCGTACGTACCGGGCTCGAAGACCCGTTCCGCGTCCGCATTGTAGTAAGGATCGACGATTTCGGAGTACTGCTTGACGGAGTCATCCACGACGTAGTTCCACTTGTTCTTGGTGGGAGAGATCCAGATATTGTCCTTCACGACGGAGTAGGACGGGTTGATCGGGAAGTCCTTGTTGTCGGGATCGCTC
>JAZUKT010000100.1:0-2579 GCA_045643445.1 Eubacteriales bacterium | reverse complement strand
CTCATGCCGCTCGAATTTTTCGGAGAACAGCACGAATTCCTCGTCGAAATTGTGCCAGCCCTCGCGCGTGCCGTTGACGATGATCTTCGTCGTGAGCGTCGGGGATATTGCTGCCGCCAGCTCGACCTGTTCCGCCACGCTGCCGTCCGCCGTGCAGAGGATCGCGGATACGCCCGCCGCGTTGAAGCGGTATTCGAAGTCGGGCTCCAGCAGCTGATTCACCGCCGGGATGGCGATGGCGCCGAGCTTATTGAGACCGAGCATCGCGTACCAGAACTGGTAGTGCCGGCGCAGAACGAGCATGACGCGGTCGCCGCGCTTGATGCCGAGAGACTTGAAATAGTTGGCGCACTGGGAGGATGCGCGGGAGATATCGCGGAAGGTGAGCCGCCGTTCGGTCACACCGTCGCTTGCCACGTGCAGCATCGCCAGCTTGTCCGGCTTTTCCTCGGCCAGCACGTCGAGAATATCGAACGCAAAGTTGAACTTTTCCTGATTCTTGAAGGTGATCTTCGTGGGCGTGCCGTTTTCGTCTTTCTCCACGGTCGTCCAGCGCTTGTAGATGCGCTCTTCGTTCTGCGGTGCTTCGGGAGCCGTCGTATCAGCCGCCGCCACGCGCAGTTCCTCGGGAGCGGATTCGCCCTGTCCGAGCACGATGGCGTAGAAGAGGCAGTCTGCACCCTCGACGGCGATCATGCCGTGCGGCGTCGCGCTGTCGTAGTAGATGCTGTCGCCCTCGTGCAGCGTTTCCTTATGATTGCCAACCTGCACCTTCAGGGCGCCGCTGATGACGATGTCGATCTCCTGCCCGTTGTGCGTCGTCAGCTCGATATCGCGGTATTCCGCGCCGGGCTGATACTCCGCCACCACGTACAGCGGATCGGCGATTCTCTTTTTGAACGCGCCGGCAAGGCTGTGATACGTCATGCCGTGCGCTTTTTCGATGATCTGGCCTTTTCCCTTCTTCGTGACCGTGTAGCCGACCAGCTTCGGGCTCTTGCCTTCGATGATCTCGGTCACGTCCACGTTGAAGGCGAGGGCGCAGCGATAAATGAACGCAAAGGTGAGGTTCATCTCGCCCCGTTCGCACCGCTCGTATTCCTCGACCGTGACGCCGGTCTTCTCCGCCAGCTCCTCGACGCTCATGCCGGTGATCTCACGCAGCTCGGCAATACGCGCCGCCATCTCCTGAATCTGAAATTCCAGTCCGGTAAAGCTTTCTTTCATAGTCATACCTCTTTTTCAGTGGAACAAAAAAACGTCCCAAAGATGACTTTGAGACGAACAAAAGTCCGCGGTACCACTCAAATTGCGCTCTCATGGAACGCCGCTCAGGCTCTATCAAGCCTTATGCCTTGACGCGGCAGAACGGAAAGATTCTACTGACCCGTTGGGGCTTTCTTTCTTTCAGCTTGGGAGCTACAGCCATTGCGTCGTCGTCAGCGGCTCGCACCGATGGGATAATCCCTGCCGCCTTCTCTGGGGACGATTCAGGCAACGCCCTCTCCGTCACAGCTTTTACTGACGGTTATTGTAACGCATCTTGCGCCGTTTGTCAAGAGGCGTTTGAAATTTCATCCCGTTTCGACGAAAAAACTTCCCCTCTTGCACAAAAAACGTAAAATACCGCTTGACAGACGCCGGCGGATGTGTTATAATGGCATCGTAATCGAGACAAAGTCTCAATAAGGAGTGCCTATGGACACGTCATCCGTCAGCCGCCGGAATACCGAGCAGAAAAAACGGATCCTCGAAACCCTCGTCGCGCTGGGCAGCCACGTCTCGGCCGGAGCAGTGTTCCGCGAACTGCAGAAGACGCATCCGACCATCGGGCGCGCGACCGTCTACCGGGTTCTCGCGGACATGGCCGCCGACGGCGTACTGCTGCGGATCCGCGTGCCGGGCGAGGAAGACCGATACGATATCACCGTTCGTCCGCACGATCACGTCGTGTGCCGCAGCTGCGGAAAAGTCGCGGACGTGTGGCTTGACGAGCCGTTCGATCCGGCGGAGCACATCGTCGCGTCCTCCGGCTTCACGGTGGAAAAAGGCTCGCTGACCTTCACGGGGCTCTGCGCCGACTGCCGCGCGGCCGAATCGGAAGAAAACAAATAAATTATACACATAAAGGAGAAAACATCATGAAAAAATGGAAATGCACCATCTGCGGTGAGATCGTCGAAAGCGAACTCCGTCCCGTTGCCTGCCCTCTCTGCAAGGCGCCCGGCGAAAAGTTTGAGGAAGTCGTCGAAGACGGCATGACGTGGGCCACCGAGCACGAAGTCGGCATCATCGACGGCGTTCCGGCGGAAATCGTCGAAGGACTGCGCGCCAACTTCAACGGCGAATGCTCCGAAGTCGGTATGTATCTCGCCATGTCCCGGGTTGCCTTCCGCGAAGGATACCCGGAGACCGGTCTGTACTGGGAAAAGGCCGCTTACGAAGAAGCGGAGCACGCCGCGAAGTTTGCGGAAATGCTCGGCGAAGTGGTAACGCCCTCCACGAAGAAGAATCTTGAGATGCGCGTAGCAGCCGAAAACGGCGCGACGGCAGGCAAATTCGAGCTCGCAAAGATGGCG
>JAZUKT010000099.1:0-4681 GCA_045643445.1 Eubacteriales bacterium | reverse complement strand
CCGCTGTCACAGAGCGCCGTGAAGCTGCCGCCATATGGCCCGGCCGACCAGCTGACGACTGCCGTTTTCGTACGCCTTCTCGCGCCTGCGATACGCGCAAACAGAATCGCGCCGATCAGGCAAAGCGCATAGGCCGTCGGGAATCCCGTATGCGGCCGCAGGAAAACCGGTGTTCCGAGCGACATCAGCCACGTCATGACACCGCCGAGCGACACGCCGACGCCCCAGATCAGCAGAAAGTCACGGATCAGCAGAGCGGGCGTTTGTTTTACGCCGTGGGCGATGAGCGTCATAATAAGTGAAAGGATCACCCCGATCGGCACCGACAGCCAGCGCAGTCCGGCGATTGGCTGAACGACGGTCAAGACGGTACTGCCGACTGCCCCGACGACCGCCGATACGAGCAGCCGTCTCTTTGGTGAAATTGTATGCGTGATCCGATCGGTCAGATATAGGGTGAGAAAATCCATGGAAAAATCAATGAGAAAAAGCACATCGGCATATACGGTCATGACTGCCTCCAACGGAACCCATTATAGCAGAGAGCCGCAGTTTTTTCTGTCAAACGGAAGCGTCGGCCGATATTTCCATTCTGACGGGTATTTATCCGCCAGGCAGAACGCGGCGGATTTTCTTCGATAAATTTTGAAAAAGCCTTGACAAGGGTGGGAAATGGTGCTATAATCTCCGTGTTACCGATGAGGTGCTATCTGGGTGTGGCGCAGCTGGGAGCGCGCTACCTTGGGGTGGTAGAGGCCGCAAGTTCAAATCTTGTCACTCAGATAAAAAATCCGTGAAGATCGTTTGATTTCCACGGATTTTTTCTTGTTTTCGTTATATATAGAACAAAGCGGCTACCGTTATGTACGCCAATAATACCGCATTGTTCCGGGCGTTAACTCTTAAGATGCGCCACACGGTCGAAGAACACGTTCGTTTTGTTGAGGCCTATTACTCTCTGATACTTCATTTCGGTGCTGATCGCTCTGAGCATTTTTATATGATCGAACGAGAACTGATCGTCGTCGGACACGTACGTCAGCGGATCGAATTCCCGTCCGTCATCGCAGAAAGACAGAACGAGCCGCTCCGTATACGCCTTGATCACGACGTCCATCAGTACTTCTCTGCCCAGATTGTTCTTTTCCGCGTTGACGCACATCTCCTCTATCGCTATCCCCGCAATATTCGCGCTCTCCGGCGCAATATCCCTGAATTTCTCGATCGTCTCTTTTACCTGATCCGAAATATTGCTCCTGTCGAGCGTAAGTTCAAACACGATCGGCTCGACGTCTGCGGTTCTGAACTGCCAGACATTCCCCTTCGTAAGGATCAGCACGAGGATCGGTGCGACAAACTCGCTTATCACGTATGCCGTCCAGATCCCGTAATAGCCCATGATCTTCGTCAGAATCAGAACGAGCGGAACGATAGCGGCGATGCCCTCCGTCACGGAAACCGTCATGGCAAGCTTAACCTTTTCGGTAATGGCGAAATAGAACATCAAGAGATACGACAGTCCGATCCCGACAAGCGCAGCGGCGAAAATACGCAGCACGGGAAGCGAATCGGCAAGCTGAACCGGATCGGCGATACCGTAAATCATCGGCACGATCTGCGGCGCGGTCTCAAGCAGGAGCACCACGGCCCCTGACGCGCCGAGCAGCACGACCGCCGCCATTCTGATGAGCATCCGTATCCCGCTTATATCCTTTTCACCGTAGCTGATACCGAGGATCGGCGATACGGCATCAAGCACGCCGTTAACGAACATACCGAAGATCTGAAGCACCGCGATGCAAAGCGACATGGTGACCATACCGCTGTCTCCGCCGAGCGCGATGACCATCACATTCACAAACAGCATTTTTACGGCAAGCAGCCCGCCGGCGAGCGACTGTGCTATCCCGGTCGAAAAGATCTCCCCGAATGCACACGTCGGTTTTTGTCTGATAAATCCGAGCGTCTTTTTCCCCGAGAAGAAATAGAAGATGATCATCAAGAATCCCGCCGCATATCCGATCAGCGATGCGAGCGCGGCGCCCGTTATGCCCATTTTCATCGGTCCCATGAACAGAACGTCAAACAAAACGTTGAGCGCATTCGCCAGAAGAGGCACGGCCGCGGCATACTTCTCCATGCCCTCAATCTGTATGATACGCGTAAAGGCACTTACGATAATAAACAGCGGCGCGGCAGGTGCTATATATTTATAGTATTCAGCGACAAGCGGAAGAAGGCTTTCATCCCCGCACAGCCAGCCGCAGATCCTTTCACTGAACAAAACCTGCAGCGCGGCAAGCACAACGCTGACGACGACTGTCAGAAGCAGGAAGGCAGAATATATACCGTCAGCCTTTTTCTTTTCGCCGCTCCCTTTATAGACTGCGATCCGACCGGCTGCGCCTCCGCCGAGCAACACCGCCAATGTACCGTATATCTGCAGGATCGGCAGACAGATATTCACGGCGGCAAGTGCGGGCGCGCTTACCATATTGCCGACGATGATCCCGTCAACTATCGCAGAGATCGACGACGAAAACGCCATCAGAATGGACGGCAGGAGGAAGCCGATAAACTTCTTTTTTATCAGCGCGCTGCTTCTTCTCATTTCCATTGTTGCTGTATCCCTTCATCGTTCCGGATCATACCCGACGAACTATCCGTCCCGATCCGCGTTTTTTGTCCGATCACGGTTATCCGTTATCCCCGCAGAACTGCACGGGACTTATGATAAACCGTTACTGTTTTCACTAACATTATACCACAGTTCTCAAAAACAGCAAGCACTTTATGTTAATATGGCAAACAACTTATTTTTACAAAAACATTTGCAAAATCAAGGAAGAAATGGTATAATTCAAAAAATACTTCTCCAAGGAGCACGTATGAAAAAACTGATTTTTCTCGTAAGCTGCCTTCTGCCTTGCGCTGTATTATTCGGCTGCGCAGGCGGCAATCAGCCCGAAACGACCGATGAATCCGTTGAAACGCCGGCGGCATCCGAAACGGTTGATACCGAGTCCGATGAAATAATTCCGCTCACGCCGGAGGAAGTGACCGCTTCCCTTTCCGCTGACGCGGCACCACTCGCCATATCGACCGTATGCCACGAGGTCACGATTCCCGGAATGGATCTCAATACCGCACAAAACACCTTCATGAAACACGGCTACACGCTTATTCCGACGGAATCGGTTGACGGCACGAAGCTGCAGACAGCCGTACTGAGCGATACGGAATGGGTCGTCACGCTGATTGAAACAAGCGGCGGTTCCCTGCACGTTCTGTGGGAAAAGGCCGACGAGGTCAGCATCGCTCCGCTCACGCCGGACGAAAACGCGGTACAGGGCGAGGTGAAGCTGGTACAGCTCGGCACTGCACGCGAAGAAGAAAACAAAGACAATCCGATGATCGGAATGTGTTACGTGTACCGTCTGGGTGACGGAACGGCCGTGATCATTGACGGCGGCTATAATACGCGCTCCTGCTCGCAGAATATCTGGCGCGCGCTGAAAAAACTCGACATTACCAAGAATGATGAAGACAAACACGTGATCACCGCGTGGATCTTTACGCACGGTCACGACGACCACGTCGGTGCGTTCCAGTATTTCGCCCGCGCCTATGGAAAGAAAACAACGCTTACCTACGTCATGCACGGCATTCCCGTTGACGACGTCGGTGTGATCGGTAACTCGGCACCCGACTTTGACGCGACGGTGCGGAAATACTACCCGGACACCCTCCGCGTCAGTCCGCATGCAGGGCTTCGCTACTATTTCGGTAATCTGTCAATCGACGAGCTGTACAATCCCGAGCTTCTGTACACGTCAGAGAATAAAATCACGTGGTACAACAACACTTCCCTGATCATGCGTTATACCGCGAACGGACACAGCGCGCTGTTCTTCGGTGACGCGGGTGAGCAGGCAGCGACCGCCGCATGGACGGAAAACGCTCCCGCCGCTTTCACAAGCGATTTTCTTCAGATCACACATCACGGATTATACACGAACGGTGAAAGTGAAGAACCCGAAAGTCACATCTGGGACAATATTAAGCATATCTACGACGCAACCGGCGCTTCCGTGGGGCTGTTGCCGATGGGCACACGCAAAGCGACGAGCGCCTTCAGCGGACGGTATCTGACCATCATCGAAAGAGGGCTCCCCAATGCGCGTCAGGTCACGTACGTAACAAATCCGCGCGACGACCACGGTCTTGACGTTACCGAGGAATGCTACGATCAGTTTCTCGCTGACGTGGCCGCCGGTACCGCCGCCTATGATACGCTGCTTGGGTACGACGGCGTCAATATCTGGACAAATGAAGCCGGGATGACGACGTATATGTCCGCCGCGGAACTCGAACCAATGGCCACCGAATTCGCCCTCACGGAGTCCGGCATCACGCTCGCGGACAACGATATACTTGAGACGTGGCTGCCATAAGAAAATTTAAGATTTAGTCAAACGTCCGCGTGAATCAGCAGATTCGGCGGGCGTTTACTCTTTTATTCTTTACGAAAAACAGGCCCTCCGAAGAAGGCCTGCTTTTTATTTGGTTTGTTGACTTATTTTGCAGCGAGAGCCGTGAAGGTTCTGTAAACCATCATGATGGTCTGTTCAACAGTCAGCGTGTTTTCCGGAGAGAACGTGGTATCGGAAGTACCCTTCAC
>JAZUKT010000098.1:0-2783 GCA_045643445.1 Eubacteriales bacterium | reverse complement strand
CGTATCCCGAACGGATACCGCGTTTGCTGTCGTGGTAAAGCTGCGAGAGGCAGGTCGCCATCTTGCCGCTGCCCGGCCCCGGCGCCGTAATGACCACGAGCTGCCGCGTCGTTTCGATATATTCGTTGCGGCCGTAGCCGTCTTCGCTGACGATATGGTTCACATTCGTCGGATATCCGTCGATCGGATAGTGCCGGAACACCCGGATCCCGAGGTTTTCGAGCCGCTTGATGAAGGCGTCCGCCGACGGCTGCGCACCGTAATGCGTCACACATACGCTGCCGACGTACAGGCCGCTGTCACGGAAAGCGTCGATCAGCCGGAGCGCGTCGAGGTCGTAGGTGATGCCGAGGTCGCCCCGCATCTTGTTCTGTTCGATATCGAGCGCCGACACGACGACGACGATCTCCGCCTTATCCGCCAGCTTTTTGAGCATCTGGATCTTGCTGTCCGGGCGGAAACCGGGCAGAACGCGGGATGCGTGGAAATCGTCGAACAGCTTGCCGCCGAATTCGAGATAGAGCTTGCCGCCGAATTTGGCAATCCGTTCCTGAATCTTCTCCGTCTGGCAGCGGAGATATTTGTCGTTATCGAACCCTATCCTCATGATCATACTCCTGCAACACAAAAATACACATCGTTTTTATTATACATCATCCCTGCGGAAGTTTCAAGGGAAAACGCGAAATCGGCGGGAAAAAGTTGAAACGTGACCGGAGAGGCCGAAGGGGGATTTCTCCCGAAAAAGGTCTTGACAAAGCAACCTGCGCTGGGGTATAATAAACAGGCACAAACGCAGGGTTATCGAAGCGGTCATAACGAGGCGGTCTTGAAAACCGTTTGGGGCAACCCACGTGGGTTCGAATCCCACACCCTGCGTGAAAAAAGTCCCGGAATACTTCTTCCGGGGCTTTTTGTATATTCGCCCGTTCTTGACAGGTCGGAAACGGGCGTGCTATAATACGGTCAGATAACGAACGCTGCCAAAATCATGTAAAGCAGACGCATTTCGGAGGATAACGGCATGAACGGAAAAAGGAATCTGCCGTGGATCGCGCTTCTGCTGGCGGTACTCTGCGTGCTGTCCGCGGGATGCGGCGTGCAGAACGAGCTGCCGGCGCCGGAGGAATCCGTGACCGAAACGGGATCCGTCGAAACGGAAGCCGCGTCGGAACCGGTCGTCAAGGACGGCTGTGTGACCGTCGTCGATAAAAACGGCAACAGCGAATTCCGCCTGCTGGTGGACGGACGCTTTTATCAGTCGCCGGTCTACTTCACTTTTCTGAAAACACTGAAAGAAAAATACGGAGCGGATCTCGTCCCCGACACGTCAGGTGATCCGTACGGCAGCGCTCCCTA
Source organism: Eubacteriales bacterium (assembly GCA_045643445.1). Classification (GTDB taxonomy): domain Bacteria; phylum Bacillota; class Clostridia; order Oscillospirales; family CAG-272; genus UMGS1696. The sequence continues at coordinate 1,424 of JAZUKT010000098.1, read as the reverse complement.
CGAGCTGATCATCGGCGATAAGGGTGACGGCGAGACCTACACGGAGCTGCGTCAGTCGCTCGTCAACAAGCAGCGCTTCGGCATTCGTGTCAAGCAGCGCGAGGACGGAGGCGTGACGGTCGCCGTCGCCTACAAATCCTTCGAGACAGGCTGCACGGCCATCCGGTACCTCATGGATCATTATCTGACGGACGACGGTTTCGTGCTGCCGCTTGACACCGACGTCAACGAAGGCATTACGATCAAACGCGATCTCACGCCCGTGACCGTACCCGGCGAGCTGGTCCTTGACGTGACCGTTCCGGATCACAAGCAGTTCGGCAACGTCCAGGGCGGTCTGTTCGACGGCACGCTGTATTATCAGGCGTTCGCGGGAACGGTAAACGGCCGGGAAGACGCGGTCATCGCCGTATTCGACACGGACGGCAATCTGATCAGAGAATCAGGGCCGCTCGGCATCTGGCACGCCAACTCCCTCTCCGACATGGGCGACGGTACGATCCTGATCTCGGAATACCACAAGGATGAGGAAGGAAACTACACCTGGTCGCTGCTCGATAAGGAAACGCTCACCGTTCTGGACCGGGGTTCCCTGCCTTTCTTCGCGCTTTCTTTCGATTACAGCACGGATCGGGCGAACTACGTCTGTCTCCACTATGACGATATCGCCATTTTTCTGGATCAGGATATGAACGAATTCATGCGGACCACCTACCGGTTTTCGCCCGATACGGCCTCGCAGAACTTCCGTCAGACGGAAAACGGCATCTACGCCGTCCGCTATGCGTGGAACGACGGCGGTTTTGCCAACTACCTCTACGAATACGACGTCAACCTGATTTTCCGTCAGGCGTACACCTTTGACTTCGGCGGCAATTACGAAATTCAGTCCGTGTCCGAGGCCGACGGTGAAGTCTACGCTTTTTTCGGCGATCACGGCGACTCGCACCTGAAGGTTTACCGGCTGACCATGCCGGATAATCCGTAACCGCAAGAACCTGTCCACGGCTCTTCCGGGGCTTTTTCCTGCCACAAATCAAGCGAAAGGAGGCGGCGGCATGACGGGATCCCAAAAACGGATCGTCTGCTATCATCTGCCCGGTCTGTTCGAGTTTTACGATCTCTACCGCGTGTTCCTGCCGCTTTTCCGGGAGCATCGGGATTACTTCTGCGACTGGTGTGAGATCGGCTCGATCTACGGCTCCCCCGCGGATTGTATCTGGGGCGGCGGCCGCGTCGAAAACGGGGATCGCGAGGCGCGGGAGGTACTGGCGCTGACGAGCGAATACGGCGTCTCCGCACGGCTGACGTTCAGCAATTCCCTGCTGCGGCCGGAGCATCTTGCGGACAGAGCCTGCAACGCTCTCTGCACGCTGTTTGAGTCGGGCGGCTCCGTTCCGAGCGGCGTCATCGTGCATTCGGAT
>JAZUKT010000097.1:0-6133 GCA_045643445.1 Eubacteriales bacterium | reverse complement strand
ACTCCTGCCGTCGGCGATTCCGTCGCGCACATCATTGAAGAAATGGGCATCGAAGTCTGCGGAACGCACGGTACGACCGCCGCGCTCGCGCTTCTCAACGATGCCGTTAAAAAAGGCGGCGTGATGGCCTCCTCGCACGTGGGCGGTCTCTCCGGCGCGTTCATTCCCGTCTCCGAGGACGCCGGTATGATTGATGCAGCCCGAAGCGGCGATCTCTCCATTGAAAAACTCGAGGCGATGACGTCCGTCTGCTCCGTCGGGCTCGACATGATCGTGATCCCCGGCGACACGCCCGCTTCCACCATTTCCGCCATTATCGCGGATGAAGCGGCCATCGGCATGGTCAACTCGAAGACGACCGCCGTCCGCGTGATCCCCGCCATCGGCAAGCAGTCCGGCGAAGAACTCGAATTCGGCGGGCTCTTCGGCTCCGGCCCGATCATGCCGCTCCACAATGACCGTTCCTCCGAAAAGTTCATCGCCCGCGGAGGCCGGATCCCGGCTCCGATGCAGGCGCTCAAAAACTGACAGAGAGGCTTTGCCATGATCACCAATCTGAACCTGCTGCCCAACCCGAAAGCGCTCTCCGGATATGATGAAAAACGCAATTACGCCGTCCGCTCATTCCGTCCGCTGATCCACACCGACAAGCCGGACTGGAAGGCGGCCATCGGGGTATTCTGCGGCTATGCGGAAAAGGCGCACGGTCTCACCTTCACCGAAGGAAAAGGCGGCGTTGAGCTCGTGTTCGATTACGCGCTCGACAAAGGGCACTACCGCATCGACACGCTCTCGTCCGACGCCGTTCTGCTCATGGCTTCCGACTACAACGGCATCTGCTATGCCCTCGCTTCGCTCTTACAGATCATGGACGGTGCGAACGTCCCGGCGCTGACGATCTACGACTACCCGGAGTGCTCCTACCGCACGCTGATGGTCGATCTCGCCCGCGAATGGCACACGTTCGATCAGGTACTGAATTTCGTTGATCTCTGCTTCCTCCACAAGGCAAGCTATCTGCATCTGCATTTCATCGACTCGCAGAGCTACACGCTTCCGTCGGATGAATTCCCGAATCTGCCGACGAAAGACCGGCACTACACGGAAGAGCAGATCGCAGAACTGGTTGCCTACGCCAAAGAACGCGGCGTCACGCTCATTCCCGAATTTGAAGCGCCCGGTCACGCCACCGAAATGATCCGCGCGTATCCCGAATTATTCGGATGCACCGAAGGAAGCGGCCCCGAAGGCGGTCTCGTCTGCGCCGGAAAACCGGGCGTTTACGACAGTCTCGACCGCATCATCACCGAAATCTGCGCGCTCTTCCCCGATTCACCCTACATCCACATCGGCGGCGACGAAGCAGATATCCGGCGCTGGAACGAATGCCCCGACTGCCGGGCTTTCATGGAAAAGAACGGTCTCGACAGTGTGAAAGCGCTGTACACCGAGTTCGTCCGCATCATGACGCGCATCGTACTCGCCCACAACCGCAAGCCGATCGTCTGGGAAGGTTTCCCGAAGGAAGGCGCCGAAAAGATCTCCCGCGACACCATCGTGATCTCGTGGGAAAATCTCTACCACCTCACGCCCGATCTGCTCGAAGAAGGCTTCAACGTCATCAACGCCTCCTGGCAGCCGCTCTACATTGTGCCGGAAGGACACGAGGAATGGACGCCCTACACCATTCTCGAATGGGATCTGTACACGTGGCGGAACTGGTGGTACCGCTCTGCGGCCTTTCTGAATCCGATCCACGTTCAGCCGACCGATCAGGTGATCGGCGCGCAGCTATGTGCCTGGGAATGCACGTATGAGCAGGAAATCCGACAGGTCAAGGAAAAACTGGCCGCCCTGCTCGAACGGACGTGGACGATCCGCCGCTACCTGAACAACGAACAGTTCCGCGTCAGAATGGAACATCTCGTCGGGCTCGCCGACAGGATCCTGCGCTGACGGATTTTCTTCAAAAGAACAAGTATAGGACAGAAGGAGTCTGACCATGTACGAAAATTTCAAACGCTCCGAATGGTTCCGCCGGGATCGGTTCGGGATGTTCATCCACTGGGGACTGTATTCGATCCCCGGACGCGGCGAATGGGTTCGCGGAAACGAGTTTCTCTCGGATGAGGCATACAACGCTTATTTCAACGAATTCAATCCGACCGATTACAATCCCCGCGAATGGGCGCGTCTCGCCCGTGAAGCCGGCATGAAGTACGCCGTCCTGACAACGAAGCATCACGACGGATTCTGCCTCTTCGATTCCGCCTACACCGATTTCAAATCGACGAACACCCCCTGCGGCCGCGATCTGATCCGCGAATATACGGACGCTTTCCGTGCCGAAGGGCTCAAGGTCGGTCTCTATTACTCCCTCGTTGACTGGGATCACCCGGCCTATCCCGCGTATCATCATCATGCGCATCCCCACCGCGAGGATCCCGCCTACATGGAACGCCGCCCGTTCAGCGAATACGTCGAATATCTCCACAATCAGGTGCGCGAGCTCTGCGAAAACTACGGGAAAATTGACCTTTTCTGGTTCGACGGCTCCTACTGGGACGGCGATATGCACGGCGAAAAATGGGAGGCGACGAAGCTCGTCAACATGATGCGCTCCTACTTCCCCGATATCCTCATCAACAACCGCCTCGAAGCCAACTCCGGCGCGGAAAACTCCATCCGTTCTCCGCATCCGAGCGTATTCGCAGGGGATTTCACCTCGCCTGAAGGAATTCTGCCGCCCGGCGACGTTCTCAACGAATGCGGCGAATCCATTCCGTGGGAGGCCTGCATCACGCTCGGCGATCACTGGAGCTATTTTTCCAACGACAACAACCGCAAGGATGCCTCCATCGTGATCCGCGCGCTGACCGAATGTATCTCGAAAAACGGCAATCTGCTCCTCGACATCGGCCCCGACGCGAACGGACGGATCCCCGACTGCGACATCGAAATTCTCCGTGAGATCGGCCGCTGGGTGAAGCGATATTCCGAGGTCGTCTACGGCTGCAAAAAAAGCGAATTCCCGAAGCCCGAATGGGGACGCTACGTGCAGAACGGCCGAACCGTTTACGCGCTCATCACGGAACCGCCGGCCGGTCCGATCGCCCTCACCGGCATTGAGCCGGAACGGATCGAATCCTGCCGCCTGCTCTCCGACGGGACCGAGATCAAACTCTTCGAGGACTTCCGCACGTCGCTGTGGTACGGACACGGTTCCTTCATCAGCATTCCGCTGTATGCCCAGTACGACAAGATCTGCACGGTTATCAAAATCACGCTGAAAGACTGATCGGCCTCACGGCTGATGGTGAGTTCGTGACCATCCTCACCGAAATCAAAACTACGGAAAAGCCGGATCGCTTGCCCGCGGTGCGGCTTTTATTTTCCGGAAAGGACTTTATGAAACATTCTGCCAAATGGCTCACCGAGGCCGGTCTGATCGCCGCTCTCTACGTGGCGCTCACCGCTCTCTCCGCGCTCTGCGGGCTCTCGTCCGGCCTCATTCAGGTTCGTCTCTCGGAACTGCTCTGCGTGCTTCCCGCGCTGATCCCCGCCGCTATTCCGGGCGTCACGGTCGGCTGTCTGCTCGCCAATCTCATTTTCGGCGGCACGGTCTATGACGTGATCTTCGGCACGCTCGCCACGCTGATCGGCGCCGTCGGTGCGTATCTTTTACGCCGCGTACCGATCCTCACCTCCCTGCCGACGATCGTCTCGAACGCCCTCGTCATTCCCGCCGTGCTGATCCAGTCCGGGCTCGGCTCGTGGCCGCTCTTTCCGGCCTATGCGGGGCTGATCGCCGCCGGAGAATTCGTCGCCTGCGGGCTCATCGGCACGTTTCTCTTATTTCAGCTGAAAAAGCGGATTCCAAATCACAAATAAAAAATGACTGTCACACGTCCGCAGCGGCGGTATGGTGACAGTCTCTTTATTTTTGACGTTAGTATCGGTTACGCAACGCTCGTCCCGGTCAGCAGTTTTTTGATGTAATAGGTGCCGTCATCCCGTTTGATGATGAGGGCGAAATATTCGTCCGACGCGGCCGCTCCCTCCTCTTTCGGTACGACGCGGAAACGGACGCGGTACGTCTTTTCCGTTTCGTCGAGCGAGAGGATCTCGGCTTCCAGTCCACTGTCCTCCGGGCTGACCGTGGCAATATACGCTCCGACCTTCGAGAGATACTTGAACCGGCTTCCGTCCTTATGCGAGATCATGACGTCGCCGCCGAAGCAGCGGTACATGGTCGCCTCAAAATCGTCCGACGGAATGATCTGCGTGACGTTATATTCGGGATAGGCTTTCTCCGCACGCTCGATCAACGGCGTATTGCCGGAGTATTTGGCGTACTCGGCACGTAGCATATAAGTGAGCACGGCGTCCCGGTATTCACGGATCGCGCCGCTCATGTTCTCGAAGCACGGCAGTTCCGTCGAATCCGTGATCAGGACGGCCAGGAGTTCCCGCATGGCGTCCGCTGTCTCGCCGTCCGTTTCCAGCGTTCCCGTGACCGGGTCGCTCATATAATCATAGGTATCAAATCCGAGCCGATCCGCCAATGCACATGAGGTGAAAAGCAGAAGGCAGAGCGGCAGCAGGATCCACCGTCGTTTTTTCGTCATTTTATCAATTCCCGTTATTCTTGTTCTCCGGCGTTGGCCGCGCTGATTTCTTCCAGCACAGCGAGCGCCGCTTTTTTTACGTCAGCATACATATAGAGCGAGCCGAGGCACTCGAGCGGCAGATCCCGTTCTGCTGCCCCCCGTACTGCCGCCGCAACGCCGTCCGAGAGCACGTCATAGCCGACTGCGTACACGCCGCGCCGTTCAAACTCGTTGGCGGTTCCGGCGGAATCAAGCGAGCGGGCATTATCCGGCGTGACCGTATAAACACGCTCCGCAAGCGGCGAGAGCAGGTCGATCATGGTACGGTAGTCCTTATCTGCGAGCACGCCCATCAGGAGCAGGATCTTTCCGTTTTCCGTGAGCGGCGTGAGGTAATGCCGGATATTCTCGACCGCCGCCGTGATCCCCTGCGGATTATGCGCGCCGTCGTAGATGACGAGCGGTTTCCGGCTTAAGATCTCAAAGCGGGCTTTCCATCTGGCCGCGTCAAGGCCTTCCGTTATAGCCGTTTCGGGAATCGGAATGCCGCTCTCACGCAAGAGATCGACTGCGGTGAGCACCGTGGCCGTATTGCGCGTCTGGTAAAGGCCGTGGAGGTTGATATGCACTTTTCTCCCACCGAACGTGAAATCCGTTCCGTCGAGATCGGCGTGAATATCGTGAATCTCTGCAAAATCCGTGCGGACGAAGCGGCTGCCTTTTTCTTCAGCTTCTGCCCTGATGACGGTCTCTGCCTCGCCGTCACCTTCTCCGAAAAGAACGGGAATGCCCGGCTTGATGATCCCGGCCTTTTCCCACGCGATTTTCGCGGTCGTATCGCCGAGCAGCGCCGTATGATCGAGGTCGATGCCCGTGATGACGGACAGGACGGAATGCTCGATCACGTTCGTGGAATCGAACCGGCCGCCCATGCCGCACTCCAGCACGACGTAATCGCACCGATGCCGCTTGAAATAGACGAAGCCGATCGCCGTGATCATTTCGAACTCCGTCGGGCTGTCTTCCATGGCAAGCGCGTACGGGCGAACCTCGGCGGTGATCTCGGCCAGTTCCTCATTCGGGATCTCTTCGCCGTCGATCATCATCCGTTCATTGAACGACTCGATATACGGCGACGTGAACAGTCCCGTTTTATAGCCCGCCGCGACGAGGATGGACGAGAGCATTTCGGACGTCGATCCCTTGCCGTTCGTGCCGGCAATATGGATAAACCGAAGCGAGCGTTCGGGATTCCCGAGCAGGCGGCAAAGCTCCGTGATCCGCGAAAGACCCGGGCGGCTGCCCTTCCAGTCCACCGAATGGATAAAGGCGAGCGCTTCTTCGTATGTCATTTTACGTTCGGTTTCAGTCATGGTGTTATGCTTTCTCCTGAATGATCTTCCGCAATTTCCGTACGACCGGGACAGGGACCGGCAGAAGCAGCAGATTGACCGGGATCAGGATCGCGTACTCCGGCAGGCGGTAGACGAACCAGCCCCAGTAATTCTTCGAATGGTAGAGGA
>JAZUKT010000096.1:0-11447 GCA_045643445.1 Eubacteriales bacterium | reverse complement strand
CTATTACGCGCCGTACTTGCCCTACGGAACGCTGCACGATTTCCGCTATTTCGTCGAAAAGATGCACGAGGCGGACATCGGCGTCATCCTCGACTGGGTGCCCGCGCATTTCCCGAAGGACGAGCATGGGCTCTACGAATTCGACGGCAGCCGCCTGTACGAATATCAGGGCGACGACCGGGTGGAAAACCGGGGCTGGGGCACGCGATGCTTCGACGTCGGCCGGCCGGAGGTGCAGTCCTTCCTTATCTCAAACGCACTCTTCTGGATGCGGGAATACCACGCGGACGGCCTGCGCATCGACGCCGTGGCCTCCATGCTGTATCTCGATTATGACCGCGAACCCGGCGAATGGGTGCCGAATATCCACGGCGGCAATCAGAATCTCGAAGCCATCGCATTCTTCCAGAAGCTCAATACGGCGCTGTTCGGCGAATTCCCGGACGCCGTCATGATCGCGGAAGAATCCACCGCCTGGCCGATGATCACGAAGCCCGTGCACGAAGGCGGCCTCGGTTTCAGTTTCAAGTGGAACATGGGCTGGTCGAACGATATGTTCGATTATATCGCCACCGACCCCGTTATGCGGAAATATAAGCATAATAAACTCACGTTTCCGCTCATGTATGCGTTCAGCGAGAATTATATCCTGCCGATCTCGCACGATGAGGTCGTCCACGGAAAAAAATCGCTCGTCGATAAATGTTACGGCGAATACGACGATAAATTTGCCTGTATGCGGACGCTGCTCCTCTATATGATGACGCTGCCCGGTAAGAAGATGCTGTTCATGGGCACGGAATACGCGCAGTTCCGCGAATGGGATTATGAAAACGAACTCGAATGGTTCATGACCGACTATCCGCGGCATATCGAAATGCAGCGGTTTGTCAAAGCGGTCAATCATCTGTACCTTGACAGTCCCGAACTGTGGGAGATCGACGACGGCTGGGAAGGCTTCGAGTGGATCGAGCCGGATGCGGCGGATGAAAACATCATCTCCTACCGCCGGAAGGATAAAAAAGGACGCGAGCTGATCGTCGTGCTCAATTTTGCGCCGGTACTGCGGGAGCATTATACGGTTCGGGTGCCGCGTATGGGACGCTACGAGGAGATTTTGACGACCGATCGGTACGAATTCGGCGGCCGCAATCAGCTGAATGAAGAAGCGGTGCGTTCGCGGCTCGTGACGGCGGAGGACGGCGGAAAATTCTCGACCGTTGAGGTGACCGTGCCGGCGATGGGCGGACTCGTTCTGAAAAAACTCCCGAATACCTGAGAATCATTCTTCGATTTTGATCAATCTTTAAGGAGGCCACTCGTTATGTACAAGAAACAGGAATGCGTTGCCATGCTGCTGGCCGGCGGACAGGGAAGCCGACTTTACACGCTGACGGAGAAGACGGCAAAACCTGCCGTTCGCTTCGGCGGGAAGTATCGGATCATCGACTTTCCGCTGTCGAATTGCGTCAATTCCGGCATTTATACGGTCGGCGTCCTGACGCAGTATCAGCCGCTCGTGCTGAACGAATATATCGGCAACGGACAGCCGTGGGACCTTGACCGCAGTCAGAGCGGCGTCATGGTTCTCCCGCCGTATCAGGCGAAATCGGGCGCGGACTGGTATAAAGGCACGGCCAACGCGATCTACCAGAACCTCGCGTTCATCGACCGCTACGATCCCGATTACGTCCTCATTCTCTCGGGCGACCATATCTATAAAATGGATTACGATAAGATGCTCGCGGCGCATAAGGAAAAGGGCGCGGACTGCACGATCGCCGTACTGGAAGTGACGCTGGAAGAGGCGAGCCGCTTCGGCATCATGAATACGGACGAAACGTTGCGGATCACGGCGTGCGAGGAAAAACCGAAGCAGCCGAAGAGCACGAAAGCCTCGATGGGTATCTATATTTTCAATAAGCAGCTTCTGAAGGATTACCTCATTGCCGACGAAGCGAATCCCGCCTCCTCGAAGGACTTCGGCAAGGACATCATCCCGAAAATGCTCGCGGACGGCTGCAAAATGTACGCCTATCCGTTCGAGGGCTACTGGCGCGACGTCGGAACGATCCGCTCGCTGTGGGAAGCCAATATGGATCTGCTCGGCGCGAAACCGGCGTTCGATCTGCGCGACCGTGCCTGGCGCATCTATTCCCGCAATTACTCCGATCCGCCGCAGTATATCGCCGATTACGCCCGCGTGTCGAATTCCCTCATCACCGAGGGCTGCCGGATCGAAGGCGTCGTCGAAAATTCGGTGCTGGCGAGCGGCGTTCACGTGGCGCGCGGCGCATATATCAAGGACTCCGTCCTCATGAAGAACGTCGACGTGGCGGAGGGCGCGGTCATCAATTATTCGATCATCGACAGCGATACCTCGATCGGAGAGGGCTGCGTGATCGGCCGGACGAGAAGCGATGGTGAGGAGATCACCGTCGTCGGATGCGATCTCAGCCTGCCCGACTCGACGAACGTCCCGGGCGGTGAAATGGTCAACCGCGACTGGCTCGCAGGCCATCAGCAGAATTAAGGAAAGGACGGTGGATTCAAATGTCAGCATCAGGCATCATTTTTGCGAATATTCACGATAATCACATCCCGGAACTGACGGCGCAGCGCACGGTCGCATCCGTTCCGTTTGCGTGCCGGTATCGCTTCATCGACTTCACGCTTTCCAATATGGTCAACTCGAATATCTACAACATCAGCGTCGTCGCGCATAATAACTATCAGTCGCTGATGGATCATATCGGCTCCGGCAAGGACTGGGATCTCGCGCGCCGCTCCGGCGGTATCAAGATCCTGCCGCCGTTCATCACCGCCTATATGGGCGTCAACGCGCAGCCGAACGAAACGCGGCTTGAAGCGCTCAAGAGCATCGGCAGCGCGATCAACCGTATCCCGGACGAATACGTCGTTCTGTCGGATTGCGACGTCATCTGCAACGTCGATTTCAACGACATGATCGAATTCCATAAGAAGAGCGGCGCGGACATGACGATCGCCGTAAAGAAAATGACGCTCACGCGGGAGATGGCGAAGATCAACACGATCTTCCGCTCCGACGACGAGAGCCGTGTCGTTGACGTGCTCACCTATCCGACGGATTTCGAAGGGGAAGCGGACGTCAGCCTCAATATGGTCGTCATGAAGACCGCCTATCTGCGCGAACTGGTGCAGAACGCGATCAGCCATAATCTGACGAGCCTCACGAAGGACGTGATTGCGAAGAACATGAGCCGCGGCCGGTATTTCGTCTATAAGGTGAACGGGTATTTCGCCTGCATTTCGTCGCTCTCCGATTATTATCGGTACAGCCTTGAGCTGATGCAGGATGAGGCGGCGCGCAATTCGCTGTTCAGCGTCAAGAACCGCCCGGTCTATACGAAGGTGCGCAATTCGCCGCCGGCCTATTACAGCGAAACCTCCGCCGTGAAGAATTCGCTCGTGGCGGACGGCTGCTATATCGAAGGAACGGTTGAAAACTCCATCCTGTTCCGCGGGGTGAAGATCGGCCGCAACGCGACGGTGAAAAACTGCATCATCATGCAGGATACGATCATCGGCGACGGCGCGCATCTGAACTGCGTCATCACCGATAAGAACGCGATCATCCGCGATAATCGGATGCTGGTCGGCGCGGACGTACAGCCGTACTACGTGGCGAAAGGAAAAATGATTTAAGGAGAGTAGCATGAAGATCTTATATGCGGCGTCGGAAGCGCTTCCGTATGCGTCTACCGGCGGTCTGGCCGACGTGGCGGGCGCGCTGCCGAAAGCGATCAAAAAGAAACTCGGGAAAAAGGGCGACGTGCGCGTGGTGCTGCCGCTGTATACGACGATCCGCGATCGCTTTGCCGAACAGCTCGAACTTGTGACGGAAAGCACCGTCCATCTCGCGTGGCGGAATCAGTACTGCGGCATCTGGAAAATCGAATCGGACGGCGTGACGTTCTACTTCATCGACAATCAGTATTATTTCGAGCGCGGCTCGCTGTACGGCTGCTATGACGACGGCGAACGGTTTGCGTTCTTCTCGAAATGTATTCTCGAATTGATGGCGCTGACCGGCTTCTATCCGGACGTGCTGCACGCGAACGACTGGCAGACGGCGCTCTCCGTCATCTACCTGAAACGCAAATACGCGCATATCGAGGAATTCCGTCATACGAAGACGCTCTTCACGATCCATAATATCGACTATCAGGGGCAGTTCGACTTTGCCATCCTCGGCGACGTGTTCGAGTTGGCCGAATGGGATCGCTCGACGGTCGAATATAACGGCAGGATCAATCTCCTCAAAGGGGCGATCACCTGCTCGGATATGGTGAATACGGTCAGCCGGACGTACGCCGACGAGATCCAGACCGAGTATTATTCGAGCGGCCTGCACTATATCCTGCGCGAAGCGGCGCGGGAGGGCAGACTGACCGGCATCGTGAACGGCATTGACGTCGGCTATTACGATCCGGCGACGGACCCCGACATTGCCGAACACTTCACGGCAAACGACAGAAGCGGCAAAGCGGCCGATAAGGCGGAACTTCAGCGCCTCTGCGGCTTCCCGGAGGATCCGACGATTCCGCTCGTCTGTATGGTGTCGCGGCTTGCCTCGCATAAGGGATTTGAACTCGTACGTCACGTGCTGGAGGAAATTTTGGCGACGCGCCGCGTGCAGTTTGCGCTGCTCGGAACGGGTGAGCAGGAACTCGAAGACTTCTTCCTCGAAATGGAGCGCCGCTATCCCGGCAAGATGTGCGCGCGGATCGAATATAATAAGGCGCTGTCGAAGAAATTCTATGCGGGCGCGGATCTGTTCCTGATGCCCTCGAAGAGCGAGCCGTGCGGCCTTGCCCAGATGATCGCGTCGCGCTACGGTGCGGTGCCGATCGTGCGGGAATGCGGCGGACTGGCCGATACGATCCATGCCTATAACGAATACGAGGGCACGGGCAACGGCTTCTCCTTCCACAACTATAACGCGCACGAAATGATGGCCGTGATCGACTATGCCATCGGTATCTACGCCGACCGCGAGAAGTGGCAGGAACTTGTCACGAACGTCATGACGACGGATTTCTCGTGGAACGTCTCGGCGGAAAAGTATCTCGTCCTCTATCAGAATCTCGGCTAATCTCAATCAATCAGCAGAACAGGCGGCAGACATGGATAAAAAACCGGTATTAACGAAAGAATCGGTGCGCGAGAGCATCGAATCGAAACTCGCCCAGTTTTACGGCGTTTCCTACGACGAAGCAACGGAAGAACAGGTCTTCAAGGCGACGGCTTTGAGCGTCAAGGATATTCTGACGGCCAAGCGCGCCGGCTACCACGATAAGATCAAGAAACAGCATCCGAAACGGGTGTATTATCTCTGCATGGAGTTTCTGATCGGGCGGCAGCTGCGGACGAATCTTCTGAATCTCGGACTGACCGACGAATACGAAGCGGCGCTCCGGGAAATGGGCTTCAGTCTGGAACGGATCTACGACCTTGAGCCGGATCCGGGGCTCGGCAACGGCGGTCTCGGACGGCTGGCGGCCTGCTTTATGGATTCGCTGACCAGCCTTGACTACGCGGCGACCGGCTTCTCGATCCTCTATGAATACGGCCTGTTCAAACAGCGTATCATCGACGGCAATCAGGTGGAACTGCCGGATAACTGGATGTCGAGAGGGAACGCCTGGCTCATACCGCGCACCGACAAATCGTTCACCGTCCGTTTTGACGGGCAGGTGAAGGAAAAATGGGAGAACGGCAAATGCTCTATCGTCTATGAGAATTATCATGACGTGTGCGCCACGCCGTGCGATATGATGATCTCGGGCGCGAGCGATCAGGCAGTCAGCGTCCTGCGGCTCTGGAAGGCCGTCGAGACCACCAACTTCAATATGAATCTGTTCTCGCAGGGTCAGTACGTCCGGGCGATCCAGGAAGCTTCGAACGCGGAGATCATCTCGAAGGTGCTCTATCCGGCGGACGATCATGACGAAGGCAAACTGCTCCGCCTGACGCAGCAGTATTTCCTCGTATCGGCGTCGCTGCAGAGCATCATCGCGGATCACCTTGCCGCCTACGGTTCGCTCTATAACTTCGCCGATAAGGTGGCGATCCATATCAACGATACGCACCCGGCGCTCTGTATTCCCGAACTGATGCGCATCCTCATGGATACCTATTCGTATTCGTGGGATTCGGCCTGGCAGGTCGTGACGCGCGTGGTCAGCTATACGAATCACACCGTTCTGCCGGAAGCGCTCGAATCGTGGAACGTTTCGCTCTTCAAGCTGAAACTCCCGCGGATCTATATGATTGTCGAGGAGATCAACCGCCGCCTCTGCGCAGACCTTTGGAATATGTATCCGGGCGACTGGGATCGCATTTCGCGTATGGCCGTCGTCGCGTATTCCGAGGTGCGCATGGCGAACCTGAGCGTTGCGGCGTCCCATACGGTCAACGGCGTTTCCGCGCTGCATTCGGAGATCCTCAAAAAAACCGTGTTCCACGATTATTATAACGCCATGCCGTATAAGTTCACGAACGTCACGAACGGTATTGCAATGCGGCGTTGGCTCTGCGCGGGGAATCCCGGACTGACCGCGCTGCTCGACGAGACGATCGGACCCGACTACCGCAAGGACTTCTGCCGCCTCGCCGATTTCAAGGCATATGCGGATGATCCGGCGGTACTTGAACGCCTTCGCGCGATCAAAACGGCGAATAAACTCACGTTCTCGAAATTCAGCCTCAACCGTACCGGGCAGACGCTCGACGTGGATTCCGTCTTTGACGTGCAGGTCAAGCGGATGCACGAATATAAGCGGCAGCTGCTCAACGTACTGAAGATCCTCACGCTCTGCAACGAGATCCGCGAGAATCCGAACGGGAACTATACGCCGACCACGTTTATCTTCGGCGGAAAGGCCGCGCCCGGTTATTATCTCGCCAAGGACGTCATCCGGCTGATCTGGTGTCTCGGAGAAGAAATTGCCGAAACGCCGGTGCTCCGTGATCTCGTTCACGTCGTCTATATGGAAGACTACAACGTCACGATGGCGGAAGCGCTCATGCCCGCGAGCGATATCAGTGAACAGATCTCGCTGGCCGGCAAGGAAGCAAGCGGCACGGGCTGCATGAAGTTCATGGTAAACGGCGCGCTGACGCTCGGTACGCTCGACGGTGCGAACGTCGAAATGCGGGATGCAGTCGGAGCGGAGAACATCTATATCTTCGGTCTGCAGTCGCAGGAGGTTGATGATCTCTGGAAGAGCGGCTACGTCGCGCAGCATTATTATATGCAGAACGCCCAGCTTCGCGGCGCGATCGACCGGCTGCGCATGGGGATCGGCGGGAACGATTTCAGCGAGCTTGTCAGCTACTTCCTGTTCAATTCTCACGGCGTGGCGGATCCGTATATGTGCCTCGCGGATTACGAGCCGTATATGAGTACCTACCGCCGCCTGATCGGGGATTATCACGACCGGGATGCGTGGACGAAAAAGTCGCTTTATAACATCGCCGCGGCGGGATATTTCTCTTCTGACCGCAGTATCCGCGAATACGCCGATAACATCTGGCATATCACAACGGTAAAAAATGATTAAATTTGAAGAACTAAAAAAAGACGCGTCAAACGGCGGGGATCTCTCGCTGTTCGGCGCGTTTCGCGCTGATCAGATCGTCGAATTCCGGCTTGTGACAGGCGAACGGTTCGATTCAGCGGAACTCGTCATCCACGCGGACGGCCTCAATCGGGAGAAGACCGAATGGCTGACGTATCCGATGCAGACGGGCAACGACGCCTTTACACTCACGCTCGCCTTAAATCGGCTTCTCGATGACAGTGGCCTGACCGACGAAGGATTGTTCTACTATCACTACGACGTGACGGCGGAGGACGGTACCCACGTTATCCTCGGCGGAGAACGCCCGACCGAACTCGAAGAACTCGAAGATTACGTCGGCGAGCGTCAGCTGCTCGTGTACCGTTCGGACTATCGTACGTCGGAAGCCTTTGCCGAAGGGATGGCGTATCAGATCTTCGTCGATCGGTTCTGCCGCTCCGGCCGGAGTCCTGTCAAAGCGGGAGCCGTGCTCGATCCCGATTGGGAGAACGGGGTACCGGAATACGGAGCCTATCCGGGCGCGCCGGTCGATAACCGCACCTTTTTCGGCGGCGATCTGCCCGGTATTACGGAAAAACTTGATTATCTTGCGTCGCTCGGCGTAAAAACGCTCTATCTGACGCCGATTTTTGATGCTGCCTCGAACCATAAATACGACACGGGCGATTATCTCGCGGTGGACGAAATGTTCGGCGGAGACGAGGCTTTCGCAGAACTCTGCCGGGCGGCGAAGGAACGCGGGATGATCGTTATGCTCGACGGTGTTTTCAATCACACGGGCGCGGACAGCGTATATTTCAACCAAAAGGGAACCTATCCCGGTACAGGCGCCGCCCAGTCGATGAAATCCGCTTATTCGGACTGGTACACCTTCCGCTCGTTCCCGGATGATTACGAGTGCTGGTGGGGCGTCAAGGTGCTCCCGCGCGTCAGAAGCGAACTGCCGTCATACAGACGGTTCATCTGCGGCGCGGTCGTGAAGAAATGGATGGACGCGGGCGCATCCGGCTGGCGGCTTGACGTTGCGGACGAGCTGTCGGAGGAATTCCTCGACGATTTCCGCGCGGCGGTACGGCGGGAGAACCCGGATGCCGTCGTGCTCGGCGAAGTGTGGGAAGACGCATCCGATAAGATCAGCTACGGAAAGCGGCGGCATTATCTCGGCGGACGCGAGCTTGATTCCGTTATGAATTATCCCTTGCGTGACGCGCTGATCGGCTACGTGAAGAACGGGGAGACGGAACCGCTTCGCCGCGCGACGGAGGGTACATACCGCCGTTATCCGAAGCAGACGTCCGATAATCTCTTGAATTTCCTCGGTACGCACGATACGGAGCGGATCATCACGAAAATGAGCGAGACCGATACGGAGCGCATGACGAACGATGAACTGGCCGTCCTTCGTATGACGGAGGAAGAACGGGAAGCGGCTTCTGCGCGTGTCCGGCTTGCGTTCGGGATCCTCTTCGGGCTGCCGGGCGTGCCGTGCGTCTACTACGGCGACGAGGTCGGGCTCGAGGGCGGACGGGATCCATTCTGCCGCCGTCCGTTCCCGTGGCATAAGATAGAGGAAAAAATGCTCTGCGCCGTTCAGACACTCGGACGGATCCGCCGGGAAGAGACGGTGTTCCGTCACGGATTATTCCGGCTCGTGCATCTCACGGATAGATCCGTCGCCTATCTCCGCGAGCCGGAGAACGGTGCAGGGGGATCCATTCTTGTCGCGGCGGTACGAGCAGGGGAATGCCGGCTTGACTTTTCGGCTGACGTCACCGACCTCGCAGACGGTACTGCCGCACACAGCGTGATCCTTCCGACCGGCGGATACGGCTATTACCGTATGCAGGCGGGCACCGCCTTCACGCTGACGGAATAAACGAAAACGGTCGCGCGCCCGATGATCGGACGAACGGCCGTTTTTCTGTATCCGCCGCTGAAGAAAATGAAACTTTTTGCGGGATTGCTCTTGCAATTCGACACAACCCATGGTATAATCACAAGTGAAAATACAGACATGTTGCGGAGGAAGAAGCGTATGAAGTGTCCCGTTTGTATGTCGATCGATTGTAAGGTCATTGATTCGAGACCGGTTGAGGAAAACAACAGTATCCGCCGCCGCCGCGAGTGTCTTGACTGCCACCACCGTTTCACGACGTACGAGATCATCGACACGCTGCAGCCGATCGTTTTGAAGAAAGACGGGACGCGCGAACTGTTCGATAAAAATAAACTGCTCGGCGGCCTCATGCGTGCCTGCCATAAGCGCCCGGTCGACGCGCAGAAGCTCGCGGACGAGATCGAAGGCGCGATCCTCGGCAGTATGAAAACGGAGATCACGTCACAGCGCATCGGCGAGATGGCGATGGAAAAACTGAAGCCGCTCGACGCAGTTGCCTATGTGCGTTTTGCGTCCGTTCACCGCGAGTTCAAGGACATCGACACCTTTGCCCGCGAAATTTCCGAATTGAAGGAAGAACAGAAAAACAGCACGGAGCTTTGAGCCAGGTAAACAAAACAAAAACGGAGTTTCATCGCTCCGTTTTTTTGAAGGGATCGGACTATGACAGGTGTGATTTTCGATATCAAGGGCTTTGCGCTGAACGACGGCCCGGGGATCCGCACGACGGTTTTCATGAAGGGCTGTCCGCTCCGCTGCCGCTGGTGCCATAATCCCGAGGGACTGTCTCCCGAGCCGGAGCTGTACTGGAAGAAGGCGCGCTGTTCCGATTGCGGACGGTGCCGTCTGCCGTGCAGTCACGCGGAGTGCCAGCCGTTCGGACGGTGTCTGCACGTGTGCCCGAATGGGAATCTTTCCGTCGTCGGACAGACGTGGACAGTCGAAAAACTGACGGAACGGCTGACGAGAGAGCGTGATATTTACGGCGAAGAGGGCGGCGTGACCTTTTCGGGCGGCGAGCCGATGATGCAGCACGATTTTGTCCGCGCGTCAGCCGAACGCCTCCGGGAGAACGGCATCCATACGGTGATCGAGACCTCCTCCTTCGCCGCGCCTGAGATCTACCGCCGCACGCTCGAGCCGTTCGATCTCGTTCTTGCCGATCTGAAACTGATCGACCCGGCGGCGCACGAGACGTACTGCGGCGTACCGAACGGACGGATCCTCGAGAATCTCGCGTGGCTCATGCAATCGGGCAAGCCGTATCTGATCCGCATTCCGCTCATCCCGGACGTCACCGATACTGATGAAAATCTCTCCGGGATCGCGGCCTTCGTCGGGGATGCCCCGGTCGAAATGCTGCCGTATAACGAGATGGCCGGCGCGAAATACGATTCTGTCGGACGTACCTACGGAATGCCGGACGGACTCCGCAAACAGCAGGCCGAGAAACGCGCCCATATGCTCTCGTTCTTCCGGAATGCCACAGTCCGCTGAATCAATCGCATAAAAAAGCATCCCCGCCGTTTGTTGGCTGAGGATGCTTTCTGTTTTATTCGTTGCTGTCGTCGGAGGCGTTTCCGTCGTTGTCGCTGTTATTGTCGTCCGTTGGCTCATCATCGCTGCCGTTGTCCGCATTGTCGTCAGGTGCGGGCGTATAGGGCGTGCCGGTGTATGGCGCATACGGATTGACTTTTTCGTGCGCGGCGCGGCGGGCTTCTTCTTTGGCGCGTTCTTCTTCACGCTGCTTTTCGAGCTCGGCGAGGTGACGGGCTCTTGCCTCGTTTTCCTCCCGGCTCTTGCGGCGTTTTTCCGCGACCATTTCTTCGAGATCTTCAATCGTTACACTCGGCTCCGTCATGGCGCGGCGGAACTGCTCTTCTTCCATGATCTCGTTCTTCATGAGATACGCGGCGACGAAG
>JAZUKT010000095.1:0-14349 GCA_045643445.1 Eubacteriales bacterium | reverse complement strand
ACGCCGGAAATCGGCAGCGGCAGCTCCGTTGTGGACGCGCTCGGTGCGGATCGCATGATCGCTTATTTCACCTTTGACCGTACTCATGAAGACGCGCTCGGCAGGATTCCGACCGAAGCGAATGGGAAACTTTATTATCCGCTCGGCTTCTTCGGCGACGGTGCTGAATTTGACGACGGTTATATCACGATGGACGGCTTTGAACCGGGGACCGACAGCTTCTCAATCGGCTTCTGGATGAAGGTCATGTCGAATTCGCAGGATCCCGTCATCGTCGGCAATCAGAAACACGCGAGCGGCTCGAATCCCGGTTTTGCCCTTGGCTTCAAGTATGACTGGCTTGACTTCAAAGCAGGCAATAAAAAGACGTATACCGATAACCGCGGTACGCTTCCGGAAGACTATCACGACGCATGGACGTATGCCGTCATGGTGGTCGACCGTGAAAACGCACGTATCGGCTTTTCCTTTGATTTCGGCGAATTTGAATTTTCTGATCTCGCTGAAGGCTTTGAGGACATTGATCTGACGTGCAAGCAGAAGGTCAACATCGGTCAGGACGGATCCGGCGTGTACTCAATCAAAACGCCGGGCATTTACGACGAAATGATTTTCGTTGACGGCGTGCTGACTGACGACGATGTCGCTGCCCTGAAGAACGTTTACGTTCACGATGACAATTGATCATTTGATCATAGGAGTGCATATGATGAAAACCATCAGACGGATCCTGATCCTTTCGCTCGTTCTGACGCTGACCGCTCTCTTGATAATCGGATGCGCGGAAACGACGACCGACGAGCCGGAAACCGAACCCACGGAGACGGCGGACACGGCAGCGGAAACCGAACCGACTGTAGAGCCGGCGGAGGAGCGCTATATCTATAAACACGTTGTTCTTATCGGCGTGGATGGCGCAGGAACCTATTACCGCAACACGGATACGCCGCGTATTGACGAGATTTTTGCCGATTCGCTCGTGACCTACGATATGATCACCTCGAATCCGTCGATCAGCGCACAGTCCTGGGGCGCGATGCTGACCGGCTGCACGCCTGAGATCCACGGATTCACGAATGCGAATCTGTATAGTGGCCCGCACTCACTCGACAGCGACGCGCCGACCGTGTTCAAGACGATCCGCGATCTGATCCCCGACGCGAAACTCGGTTCGTTCTGCTCGTGGGACGCGCTCAACATCGGTCTTGTCGAGGATGAGATCGGCGTGACCAAGAAAACGATTTTTGACGACGAACAGACCGCGCAGAACGCCGTTGATTTTATTCTCGCGGAGAAGCCGCTCTTCACCTTCGTGGATTTTGATTTCGTCGACGAGGTCGGTCACGCGAAGAAGTACGGCAAGCCGGATCACCTAAAACAGATCACGATCACCGACGGCTACATCGGGCAGATTTACGACGCCTGTGCTGAGGCCGGGATCCTTGATGACACGCTCTTCATTGTAACGGCTGACCACGGCGGAAGGGACGTGTCCCACGGCGGCTGGCTCGATGAAGAAAAATACATTATGTTTGCGATCCGCGGCAAGACGGTCATCCCGCACGGAACGCCGGATGATCCGCAGGTGCGCGACACGGCGGCGATCATCCTCTACGCGCTCGGACTCGAAGACCACCTGCCCGAAAAGAGCTCGGCGCATATCCCGAACGGTGTTTTCTCGGATTGCGAGGGAACCGAACGCAGGGAGATTGAATATACCTATCAGACTTCGTTCAAAAAACACGATACGGAGCCCACGCCTGAAATCGGCAGCGGAAAATCCGTTGTTGACGTGCTCGGCGAAGACCGGATCCGCGCCTATTTTACGTTTGACAGAACCACGGAAGACGCCGTCGGCAAGATGGGTACCGAGGAAACCGGCAAGCTCTATTATCCCGAGGGTTTCTTCGGTGATTCCGTCATGTTCGACGACGGCTACGTTACGATGGACAGCTTTGAAGCAGGGAAGGACAGCTTCTCAGTCTGCTTCTGGGTACGCATGATGAGCAACTCGCAGGAACCGATCCTGATCTCGAATAAGAACTGCGCAAGCACGGCGAACCCCGGCTTCTCACTCGGCTATAAGTACGAGGCGCTGCGTTTCAACGTCGGCGACAAGAAAAACGGTTCGGACCAGCGCGGCCAGCTGCCGGATGAACATTACGACGTGTGGACGTACGCCGTCGTGACGATCGACCGTGAGAATGCCCGCGTCGGCTTTTCGTTCGACTTCGGCGAGTTCAGTTACGCAGACATTCCGGAACAATTTGCCGAACTTGATTTCTCGAACGGCAAGAAGACGAACATCGGACAGGACGCATCCGGCAAATATCCGGTTCCCGCGCCCGGTCGGTATGACGAAATGGTCTTCGTTGACGGTGTGCTGACGAACGACGATATCGCCGCACTGAAAAACGTATATATTCACTGATATTATTTAGACCTTAAAGGAGACTCCGGCATGAAAACGAACATCAAAAAGATTCTGGCAGTTCTTCTCGCTCTGATCTGCGCCATCAGCGTACTCAGCGGATGCATGGCGAAGGAAACGGGAACGACGCCCGATGAATCCGGCGAACAGACTGAAACCGAAGTTGAGGCGGAAAAGCCCGCGCGCGATCCCGACAGTATCTATCAGCACGTCGTGATCGTCGGTGTGGACGGCGCAGGCCGCTTCTTCCGTGATACCGATACGCCGCGCATCGACGAGATCTTCGCAGACGGCGCCGTGACGTACGAAATGCTTTCTTCAAATCCGCCGATCAGCGCGCAGGCATGGGGCTCTCTCCTTTGCGGCGTCATCCCGGAGGTTCACGGCTTCAATAACGTCAATATTCTCGATACGCCGAACCCGGTTGATTCCGACGTTCCGACCGTGTTCCGTGTGATCCGCGGTCAGATGCCGGACGCGAAGCTCGGTTCCATCTGTAACTGGGGCGCTATCAATGTCGGCATCGTCGAAGACGGGCTGGACGTCAATAAAGTCAGTATCTACGACGACGCGGCGATCGCACAGTCTGCCGCTGACTACATCAAGGAAAACAAACCGACGTTCACCTTCGTCCATCTGGGTGGGCCGGATGACGCGGGTCACGCCTACTGCTACGGCAAAAAGGAACATCTTGCCGCCATCACGCAGTCTGACGTGTATATCGGCCAGATCTTCGACGCCTGCGTGGAAGCGGGCATCGCCGACGATATGCTGTTCATCGTCACACCTGACCACGGCGGCGAAGACAAATCCCACGGCGGCTGGCTCGATCAGGAAAAGTACATCATGTACGCCGTCCGCGGTAAGACCGTCGTCAAGGGCGGCACGATCGAGGATTCGACCATCCGTGATACGGCGGCGATCGTGCTCTACGCGCTCGGACTCGAAGACTCCATGCCCGACAACTGGACCGGCCGCGTTCCTTCCGATCTGTTTGAGGGCGTAACGGCCACCGAACGGAAGCAGGATATTTTCTCCTACGCTCTCCCGCATAAAACGCACGAAACCGAACCGACGCCCGAGATCGGCAGCGGCGCATCCGTCGTGGACGCACTCGGCGAGGACCGCGTTCAGGCTTATTTCACCTTCGACAGAACGATCGAGGAAGCGCTCGGTAACTTCACGACTGAAGAAACCGGCAAGATCTATTATCCCGACGCCTTCTTCGGAAGCGGCGCGGAATTTGACGACGGTCATATCACTGTCGAGGGCTTTGACCCCGGTACGAATGATTTCTCGATCGGCTTCTGGATGAAGGTCATGTCGAACTCGCAGGATCCCGCCATCATCGGTAACGCCGGCCGCAGCAGCAAAGCGAATCCGGGCTTTGTAATTGGCTTCAAGTACGACTGGATCCAGTTTACAGCCGGCAATAAAAAAACGGGGCTTGACACCCGCGGAACGCTCCCGGAAGACTATCGCAATGCGTGGACTTACTGCCTTGTGACGGTAGATCGTGCCAATGCCCGCATCGGTTTCTCCTTTGACTTCAGCGACTTTACGTATGAAAATATCACCGAAGACTTCCTCGACGTCAGCTTCAGCAATAAGAAGCCCATCAACATCGGCCAGGACGGCACGGGCCGCTATACCTACGCAACGCCCGGCATCTACGACGAGATGATTTTCGTGAACGGCGTGATGACGAACGATGACATTGCCACGCTGCGTAACGTCTACCTCCACGAGGGAAACTGACTGAATCATGAAAGGCGAACGTATGAAGAATAACACGCTGCAGCTTCTCGCCCTTCTGCTTGCTCTGACGATGACCGTTGTTCTGATGGCCGGATGCGTCGGAACGACGACGGAAGAGCTGGGAACCGAATCTTTGACTGATACCGAATCCGTTGCCGAAACGGAGGCTGAAACCGAACCCGAACCGCGCGATCCTGCCACGATCTATCAGCACGTCGTGATCGTCGGTGTAGACGGAGCCGGAGCCTTCTTTGACGACGCGGATATGCCGAATCTGGACGCGCTGCTCGAAAATGCGGCTGTCACGTATCAGATGCGCACGACGGAGCCGTCCATCAGCGCACAGGCGTGGGGAACGCTCCTGCACGGCGTGCTTCCGGCTGAACACGGCCTCAATAACTCAATCGTCATAGAACAGCCGTACGACGTCAACTCGCCGTACCCGAGCATCTTCCGCCTTGTCCGCGAGAATTGCCCGGACGCTGTCCTCGGCTCGTTCGTCAACTGGAACGCCATCAATTCCGGCATCATTGAGGACGAGATCGGCGTCGAAAAAGGACATAACGCCAACGACCGCAACCTGGCGGATGACGTCGTCAAATATATCAAGAATAATCAGCCGACGCTTCTGTTCATTCAGTACGACGAAGTGGACGAGGTCGGTCACGGCAGCGGCTGGGGCAGTGATGAATATCTGAAACAGCTGTTGAAGACCGACATTCAGATCACGCGGATCTACGGCGCCTGCCGTGACGCGGGGATCCTCGACGATACGCTCTTCATCGTGACGGCTGACCACGGCGGCGTCAACAACGATCACGGCGGACTGACGGACGACGAAATGTACGTCATGCTGGCCGTCCTCGGCAAAACGGTCGAAGCCGGAACTATCACGGACGACGTCAATATCCAGGACATTCCCGTTATCGTTCTGTATGCACTCGGGCTGGAAGATCAGATCCCCGAAAGCTGGACGGGCCGCGTGCCGGACGGACTTTTCCGTAACGAAACGGCTGAATGAACCGACAACGTGTTATTTGACAAAAGGAGATAATCCATGACGAATATGAAAAAACGGACGGCGGTGCTGCTTGCCATCCTCCTGATGCTGACGGCACTTGTCGGCTGTGCGCAGAAACCCGCAGATCCTGCCGGGGAAACGCCGGAAACGCCTGAATCCACGGAGCAGACGGACGCGCAGGTAGAAGAACCCTATACCTATCAGCACGTCATCATCATCGGCGTGGACGGCGCTGGTGCATATTTCAAGGAAGCCGAAATGCCGCGTCTCAATGAGATCATGAAGGACGGCGCTGTCACCTATGAAATGCTCACCTCGAAGCCGTCGATCAGCGCCCAGTGCTGGGGGGCCATGCTGACCGGTCTCATCCCGGAGGAGCATCATTTCTCGAACTCCGTCGTCACGTATTCGAAGAATCCGATCGACTCGGATGTTCCGACCATTTTCCGTATCATTCGGGAGCAGAGACCGGACGCCGTCTTCGGCTCCTTCTGCAACTGGGATGCAATCAACTATGGCATCATCGAAGAAGGACTGGATGTTACGATGGGCACGGGCGCGGATGCGGAGGTCGCCGAACAGACGGCCGCCTTCGTGCGTGAAAATAAACCGACGCTCGTCTTCGTTCAGTTTGACCAGGCGGACGGCGTCGGCCATACCTACGGCTTTGGCGGAACGGAGCAGCTCGAGCAGATCGGCAGAGAAGACGAAAATATCGGCACGATCTACGACGCCTACGTGGATGCGGGGATCCTCGACGATACGCTCTTCATCGTGACGGCTGACCACGGTGGAGACGGTACGTCTCACGGCGGCTGGACGGACGGCGAAAAGTACGTCATGTTTGCCGCAGTCGGTCAGACGACCGTCAAGCGCGGCACGATTGAAGATATGGCAGTCCGCGATACGGCGGCCATCGTCCTGCACGCACTCGGACTGGACAGCGCTATCCCGGAGAACTGGACGGCACGTGTTCCTTCCGGCCTCTTTGAAGGCTATACGGCCGCAGAACGCAAGCCGGACGCGAAGAATTACGAAGTCGGATTCCGTCAGAAGGAAGCCGAACCGACGCCCGAAATCGGCAGCGGCAAGTCTCCCGTTGACGTGCTCGGCGCGGATCGCGTGATCGCCTATATCCCGTTCGACGGCGATATTGCGGATACAGTCGGCGGCCACGCCACGGAGCAGAGCGGCAAGCTCTACTACCCGGAAGGATACTTCGGCAGCGGTATGCAGTTTGACGACGGCTACGTGACGCTCGAAGGCTTTGAACCCGGTACGAACAGCTTTTCGGTCGGCTTCTGGATGAACAGCGACATCAGCGGCATTCCCGCACTGATAGCCAATAAAGGCTGGGCAAGCAAGGCGAATCCCGGCTATGCGATCGCGCTCCGCTATGACGCGCTCGTCTTTAATATCGGCAATAAGAAGGATTCCTTTGAAGCCTTTACCTCTCTGCCGCCGGACTGCGATGCGGGCTGGGTGTATGCGCTTGTGATGATTGACCGTGAGAACGCGCAGGTCGGCTTCTCCTTCGACTTCGGCGAACCGCGCTATATTCCGTTCCCCGAAGGATATGAGAACATCGACCTCACCACGAAGAAGAATACCGTCATCGGACGCGACGGCACGGGTCTCTGCACCGATATTCCGCTCGGCACGTACGATGAATTCCTCTTCATCGACGGCGTGCTGACGGCTGATGACATCGCCGCACTGCAGAACTGCTACGTCCACTGAAACGAATCCAATAATAAAACTCCGGCTGAGTCAAAGCGACCCGGTCGGAGTTTTTGTTTTAGTGAATATCAGAAGCTGAACGGACGATTGCAGAGGAGAACGGTAAGATCGAGTACGTTTTCCGCATCTGCGAGATCGGCCATTTCGGCGGAGGTGTGCAGATACTTCATCGGTACAGAGAGGACGTTCACGCGGCATCCGCGGCCGGCCTGCTGCATCGGAACGGCGTCTGTTCCGCCTTCCAGGGCGACGAGCAGCTGATAGGGAATGCCGGCCTCTTTGGCGGCTGCCACCATGTCGTCGGTGAGCGCCTTGTCCGCGATGAGCGTCGTGTCACGCACGAGAATGGACGCACCTTTACCGAGCCAGGTGTCCATCTGCGGCGCATCGGGCGTGTCGGCCGTCTGGCAAACGTCGATGGCGATCGCGGCGTCCGGCTGAATTGCGTTAGCGAGAACGAGACCGCCGATAGCGGGCAGCGCCGTTTCTTCCTGCACCGTAAAGGCGAAGTAAACGTCGTGATACGGGCGGCTGCCGGAATCCGCGATCCGCTTGAGTGCGAGCAGCTCGATGGCACAGCCGATGCGGTCGTCGATCGGGCGGCCTGCAATAACGGAACCCGTAAGAACGCGCAGATCGGGTACGGTAGTGAAGAAATCGCCGACGGAAACGAGCATTTCAGCGGCAGACTTGCTGTTTACGCCGATATCAACGACCATCGCGTCTTCCTTGAGGTTCGCGTCGCTTACCGGAATGATCATGCCGTGTACGCCGTTCATGAAATATACTTCGCGGTAGGCGGCGGAGGTCAGATGCGTATTGCCGACGCGGCCGAAATGAACGAAGCCGTTCCCGTCGATCATCGTCACGACAAAGCCGACCTCATCCATGTGCGCGGCATAGAGGAGCTTCTTTTTCTTTTCGCCGCAGCCGCGGAGCAGACCGACCAGATTGCCGACGTTGTCGATCCAGCATTCGTCCACCATCGGTTCGAGCAGAGCGCGGATCGTCTCGGCGAGCGCGTGTTCACGGCCGGAGGGTGCCTGTACCATCATCAGTTTTTTCGTCAGATCAAACAGCGAAAGATTTTCCATAAGTCAACCGTCCTTTGTCAAATTTCATCATATACTGCGATTATACCATAATCTTCCGCGCTTGAAAAGAGGAATTTTCGATTTCGGCGAAAAAGTCTTATTTGTTCCGCGGTTTGCTTTTGAAAAGGAGGGAGGCGATCAGTCCGAAGAAGAGCGCCGCCGTAATGCCGCCTGCCGACGCTTCTAGCCCGCCGGTCAGCACACCGATCAGCCCGTCCTTGTCGACAGCATCCCGCACGCCGCGGCTGATGAGTGCGCCGAACCCGGTCAGAGGAACCGTTGCACCGGCTCCTGCATAATCTATGATGGGCTGATAGAGTCCGACACCGCCGAGAATGACGCCCGCCACGACGTAGGCGACGAGGATCCGGGCAGGCGTGAGCTTCGTGCGGTCAATGAGGATCTGCGCGATCACGCAGAAGAGCCCGCCGACGATAAACACCCGCAGATATTCGAGAAAAACTTCCATCGTTATTGTCCTTTCCGAACGGAATCCATCGGCACGGCAGTCAAATGAATGAGATGCGCAATACCGGGGATCGTCTGTTTCTGATTGACCGATAGCGTGTTCATGAGCGCGCCCGTGCCGAGGAAGAGTACGTTTTTGAGCCGCCCGTCACGCATATTCGGGAGAATGTCGGCGGCCAGTACGACGGCGCTGCATCCGCATCCTGATCCGCCCGCATGAGTGTCGGATTCGTCCGGCGTGTAGATCATCCGACCGGCGTCCGCGTGACGTGCGGCCATGTCGTACCCCATACCGTTCAGCAGATCGTCAAGTATGGCGCAGCCCTCGCGTCCGAGATCCCCGGTCAGGATCATGTCGTAGTCTTCCGGCTTGCGCCCTGATTCGAAATAACGTCGGAGTGTATCGGCGGCGGCAGGAGCCATGGCAGCCCCCATGTTGTTCGCGTCCGAGATTCCGCCGTCCACGATTCGCCCGGGCATGACGTCGGATATTTCGACTGCATATGCGCCCTCGTCCGCTGAAAAATCGCTGCACACGGCAGTCACGATGAACGCGCCGGAGCCTGTGACCGTCCATTGAGCAGTCGGAGGACGCTGACCGCCGTATTCAAGCGGAAAACGGAACTGCCGCTCGGCGGAGCAGTAGTGTGAGGACGTCACGGCCGCACAGCGATCCGCATAGGAGGAGAGCGCCATCGACGTCATGAGAAGACCTTCCGCGGCCGTGGAGCAGGCGCCGAACAGCCCGAGAAAGGGAATTTTGAAATCGAGCAGACCGAAGGAAGAAGAAATGCACTGATTCATCAGATCGCCTGCGAAAACGGCGTCCACGTCGTCGGCTTTCATGTCGGATTTCTGCAGAGCCATACTGAGCGCCAGCCGCTGCATCTCCGCCTCCGACTGTTCCCACGTTTCCTTGCCGAAGTGATCCTCGCCGCTCAGGTCAAAAAGATCACCGAGCGGACCGAGTTTTTCCTTTTCGCCGACCACGGATGCGGCAGATCGGATATAAACGCGGCGCGCGGGTGTAAACGGATTTTGTTTCATGTTGATGACCTCACAGAAATTTCTGCCCGTATTTTCACCGAAAACGGCCGCTTTTATGCGCCGATTCCACGAAAGAAGCGCGTCCGGCTGCCCGAATGCGGCATTTTCGACAAAATCAGACAATCCCGTTTGGTTATAGTAACCATAAAAGGTATTTGAAAGGTGTAAAATGTTGACAATAGGGAGAAGCGGCGAAAAAACCCTTGACAAACTCGTTTTTCGGTGTATAATATCCCTCGTGAACAAAAGTTCTCGAGAAAGGAGCCACTATGACGGAAGAAAGCAAGAAGTACCTTTATAAGATTCACGTTGATTCAGCGGCGGATCTTGTCAAACTGTCGCAGGCGGCATCGCGGTGTCCGTATGACGTGACGCTGGTCAGCGGACGGCATCGGCTGAACGCGAAAAGTCTCCTCGGCGTCATCCTGGCAAAACTCTCCTGGGAAGACATCTACGTTGAGACGGAGACGGATTGCTATTTTGAACTGGAGCAGTTTATCCAGTAAGTTACATAGGAACGACAAACGAAAAGGGTGGCTGATGATACAGTCACCCTTGTTTTATATTCGATAGATCCTCATCCGAGCTGATCGACCGCTGTCAGCACGTCGAACTGCGTGAACGGCGTGTCGGTCACGGAACCGCCGCCCGGCGCGTGAATGATGTGGCAGACGCCGTCACGCACACCGAGCAGGATCATGACGTGCCCTTTGCGGTGGAGCGTTGCCGGACCCTTGATCTCGGCGAGCGCGGCGAGTTTGTCTTCCGGCGACCGTCCGGTCAGCTCCGTTCTTTTGCCGTTGTACGCCTCCTGTTCGCCGGAGTTGCGCGGGAGATAGATGCCGAACGTGCGGCAGATGGCGCAGACATAGCCTGAGCAGTCCACACCGTCGTCAGCGCCGCCCCATGCGTAGGGCGTTCCGAGATAGGCGTAGGCCTGATTGTAGAAATTCGCCGCCGTAAAGGGAAGGGAGCCGGACGTTCCGTCATCGGCCGACAGGAGCGTTTCGGTCAGTGAAAGCGTACCGTCATCTGCGCGCCGCGGAAGCAGGATACGGCATCCGTCTTCGGTTTCATCGACTAAAGGCAGCGCGGCGCCCATGTCGAGCCGTACATCATCGACGACACATTTGGGAGAGAGAACGGTTGCGTAATTCTCCCGAACGGCAAAACGCGCAAAATCCTCCGCCGAGCAGAGCGCCGCCGCTTCAGTCGGGATCCATCCGGCGTAATAATACGACTGAACGAAGAGAAACGCGCCGTCCGCACTCTCATGCAGGATCCACACGGGGAAACCGACGATCAGCTCCGTCTCCTGGATCTGGCTGTATCTGCGATCCGGCTGATTGTAAAGATGCAACTCGGTCGGAAAACTCTTCATATTGCAGCGTGACGTGATGACGGCAGGACGAACGGTTACCGTTTCACCGATCGCATCGAGCGCACGGTTGTCGAGCATCGCCTGACGCCTTGTCTCGTCAAAGGCAGCGCCGTCCCGGTCGATCAGCTCGCCGCCGGGTATCGCATAGGCTTCGATCAGCGCACGAACCGACGCGCCGTCCATCGTTTCCGGCAGTGCGGCAATATCGACGACGGCCGGGCAGTCCCGTACGATCCGTTCGTTCATGGCTCTGATCTCGTCGGACGCCAGAATGATCTCATCGGATGCGCCGTCGCCCCAGCGCGAATCATACCATGCGGCCCAGTCGGCAGCCTGTTCGCGAAGCGGCGGTTTCTTTTTGCCGTGTTTGTTTTCGTGTTCCGCCGTGAAAATGCGTCCGTCATCCGGGATCGTCTTGACCGTTTCGTCCGGCGATTCAGTCTCAATGACGGATATCGGGATCTCCGTCTCACGTACCGTGGCATTACGCAGTCTGCAGCTGTTGAAGCACACACAAATCACCCCTGCTGATAGTATGAGCAGAAGGCTGAAAAGATGCAGACGAGCGGTACGGACGGACATGATATTTTTCTCCAAAACGGCTGACGCGGCAGACCGGAATTTCACAATATATAGAGTTGTGCTTCTTTTATTGTACCATATTTTCAGCATATGTCAAGACGGGACGAAAAGAAAGATTTTTTCGCATTTTCGGAAAAAGACTTGAACTTTCACGGTAAGTATGTTATGCTGAAACGGATGGAAAAATCATTCCTTCATTATCCTGCAATCAGACGGAAATGGCGGTCAAGCGCCGCTTCCGCTCACTATCGACAAGGAGAACAAAGAGATGGCAAAACGAATCTATAAGCGTGTTGCCCTGCTCGGCGTAGACGGCGCAGGCAATTTCTTTCAGCAGGCCAGAACCCCGAATCTTGACCGTATTTTTAAGAACGGCGCAGTCAGCCATCACGTTCTGACGTCGGAACCGACGATCAGCGCACAGTGCTGGGGTTCCATGCTGCTCGGCGTTAAGCCTGAAATGCACCGCCTGACGAACGGTATCACCGACGAAAAGCCGTACGACCTTGATTCTCCGTTCCCATCCGTCTTCCGCGTTATCCGTGAAAATGACCCGGATGCGGAACTGGCCTCCTTTGTTAACTGGAATCCGATCAACCACGGTATCATTGAACATAATCTGAACGTGGAATTCGGCACCGGCTACGATTATCAGGTGACCGAGATGGCGTGCGAATATCTGATCGACCACGATCCCGCGTTCCTTTTTATGCAGTTTGACAGCGTAGACAGCGCCGGTCACGGCCACGGCTACGGCTCCGAAGGGCACTTGAATCAGATCACGGCAGTGGACGCCTTCATCGGGCAGGTTTACGAAGCCTACGAAAAACGCGGCTTCCTTGAGGATACTCTGTTCATGGTCACGGCAGACCACGGCGGACACAATAAAGGGCACGGCGGCTCCACCGATGAAGAAAAATACGTTTCCTTCATGGCGGCCGGTAAGCATACCGAAAAAGGCGAGATCATCGACATGGAGATCCGCGACTCGACGGCGATCGTCCTGCACGCGCTCGGTCTCGATGAAAAGAAACCGGCATCCTGGACGTCCGTTGTGCCGGAAGGCGTTTTTCCGGGCTTTTCGGAAAAGATCCGTCCCGTCTATGTGATCGAATATGAATATGAGCACCGTACGCACGAAGTACAGCCCACGCCCGACAAGGATCACGATCTCGTGAACGTGCTCGGGAAAGACCGCGTGCAGGTTTATCTGCCCTTCGACGGCGATAACGAGAATAAAGTCGGCGGTATTAAGACCGAACCGCACGGCAAATTCTATTTCATCGACGGCTTCTACGGCAAGGGTATGCGCTGCGAAGACGGCTACCTCGCGCTGAACGGTTTCAAGGTCGATAAGAACAGCTTTTCCGTCGCCTTCTGGATGAAAACCGGCGGCGTACCGGGCGATCCGGCGATCCTCTCCAATAAGGACTGGTCGAACAGCCGCAACGACGGATTTATCCTCACGCTCCGTCCGCTCGGGATCGCTTTCAGCGTCGGCGCCGACCAAAAGGATCGGTTCGAGAAGAGAACGATGCTCCCGCTTGACTTCCGTGACGGTTGGGTGCACGTCGTCTTCGTTCTCGACCGCGAAAAAAACGAAGCAAAATTCAGCATCGACTTCGGAGAATTTGAAAAAACGAAAATCCCGGCGGAGTTTGCTGACAGATCCTTTGATACCGGCCGGGTGATCAACCTCGGTCAGGACGGAACGGGCGAATATAATCATCATCTGTCCGCCGAACTCGATGATTTCGTCATCGTAAACGGTGTCATGACGGACAAGGACGTCGCCGACCTCAAGCAGTACTACGGTATTTGAGAAATCCCGGTCGGGACAGTATGAACCGCGTCAAATGGCAGAAAGTCCGTGAAAACTGCGGATTTTCTGCCGATTTTTTCGATAAAGTCTTGACAAGAACACTTTAGTGTGATAAAATGATAAAGCGATAAAACAACAGGAGGCGGCCATGGAAAAAATCAATCGTGAAATGTACGACCATCTGCTGAAAGCGATCCTCTCGCTTGAAAATGAAGAGGAGTGCGCCTCGTTTTTCGAGGATCTCTGCACCATCAAGGAAATGCAGGAGATGTCCCGCCGTTACGAAGTGGCGCGGATGCTGCACGCAGGGAAGAATTACGTCGAGATTGCGGCGGCGACCGGTGCCAGTACGGCGACGATTTGCCGGGTAAACCGCTGTCTGCAGTACGGCAGTGACGGCTATACGAGGATCCTCGACCGAAACGCTGAAAAGGAGTAAACCGTGACACCTGAATTTGATACGCGCACGATGGAAGAGAAGGCGAGCTTCCGACTGAGAGGGCTTTATAAGAGCCGCGGTTATCAGCCGTACCGCATGAGCAAATTTGAGGAATACGATCTGTACGTCCGCAATAAGAGCTTTCTCGTTTCCGATAATATCATCACTTTCACCGATACGAACGGCAAACTGATGGCGCTCAAGCCGGACGTAACGCTGTCGATCGTCAAGAACAGTAAAGATCTGGACGGCGATGTCAAAAAGGTCTATTATAATGAAAACGTCTACCGTCCGGCACGCGGCAGCCGCTCGTTCCGCGAGATCATGCAGGCGGGACTGGAGTGCATCGGCGCCGTCGATACTTATTCGATCCTCGAGGTGCTGGCGCTGGCGAAGCAGAGTCTGGCCGTGTTGTCCGACGATTCCGTACTCGATATTTCCCATCTCGGGATCCTGTCCTGCGTGATCGACCGATTGAACGTAACGGACGACGTGCGCGGACGGATGCTCCACTTTATCGGCGAGAAGAATTTCCACGATCTGTACGCGCTCTGCCGGGAAGAAGG
>JAZUKT010000094.1:0-15444 GCA_045643445.1 Eubacteriales bacterium | reverse complement strand
ATTCGACCACCATCCGCCGGCGTCCTGCCGTTCCCGTTCCGGGCAGAGCGCCCACTTGGTCGTGTCGAGCGTGTCGCCGTCGAAGTGATCTTCCCATACGAGACGGAAGCGGTGCCCGTCCTTTTCCATGATTTCGTCCATAATAGCTCCCGTGTTTTTTCTTCCATTATACCCGTCCCCCGTGCCAAATGCAAGCGGATCGGCGGAAAAACAGCAAATTCGCCCGAAGACTTTACAGACGGCGGACGGGATGGTATAATAACGGTAACGAACTGACATAAGGTATGGTGAAACATGGCTCACAGCGATACGATCCTCTCAAACGAAACGTCGCTCTCCGCTCACGCGCGGTTTCTGAACCGGCACGGGCTTTATTCGGCGGCGCTCTTTTATAAAGATCAGAACGAAACGATCGAACGCCGGGCGGCGCGCGCGGTTCGGTACGATTTTGAACATCTGCCTCTGCCTGCCTACCGGAACGGACAGCGGCTGATGGTGAGCGGCACGGCGTGCGTCCTTGACCGGATCCCGGCGGATGATCCGAACGATTACGGCCTGACGGTCAACGCCGAGGGAAAATGCCGCTATGACGAAGATAAACTGAACCGGCTGTACGAGGACTGCACGAATTCGGCCGAGCGCTATATCGTTGATTCCGTGATCGGAGACTGCCGCCTCGAGGGAGCGCCGATGGTGCGGAGCCGGTATAATCATAACGGTCTGCATAACGTGGCGGATTTTGAAACCGTTCTTCACGGCGGGCTGTCCTCGCTCCGACGGATGGCAGCCGAGAGGGCAGTGACACTGACTGATCCGAAAAAGCGCCAGTTTGAAGAAGCCATGCTCGACGTGATCGACGGGATCGGTGACTTTTTCGGCCGTTACGTCGCGTATCTCGAAGAGACGGCCGCCTCCTATACGGGCGATCGGGAACGGCTGAACCGGCTGATCCGCGCGCTTCACCGCGTACCAATGGAGCCGGCGGAGACGTTTTATGAAGCCGTCATCGCCTGCAATGCCGTCATGTTTTTCGACCACAACCCGGAGCCGGGGCGGATCGACCAAATCTTATATCCCTACTACGAAAAAGACCTTGCAGCCGGGCAGATCACGCCGGACGAGGCCGAATCGCTGATCCGGGAACTGCTCGAGTGGATCGACGAACGGACACCGCATCCGGGCGCCGGGCACGCGACGATCGGCGGAACGGATCAGAACGGGAACGCGGCCTACAACGCTCTCACCGGCATGGTGATCCGGGGGATCCGCGGTCTGCGTACGCCGAACGTGTCGCTGCGCGTGCGGGACGATATGCCGGATGAGATCTGGGAGGATTACCTTTACAACATCGGTCACGGCTGCACCCAGCCTGCCGCCGTCAGCGAAAAACTGTTCCTTGAGCGGCTTACGGCGGATTACGGGATCCCGTTTGCGGACGCGGTCAACTATGCGTTCGGCGGCTGCTCGGAGCTTCTGATCGGCGGGAAGACGATGTGCGACTCCACCTGGGTGATGTACAATATGCTCGACGTTTTCGATTCGGCATTCTATAATCATTTTGCCGATTCGCCGACGTTTGAGACGTTCTATGCCCGCGTGAAGGAAGCGTACGACCGTACGCTCGACGAGATGGCGGCGGAAGTCAATCTTCGTCAGCACGCCGTGGCGATCCGTCGGCCTGAGATGCTCAATTCGCTCTTCACGGACGGCTGTATCGACCGGGGAATGAGCTTTACCTCCGGCGGCGCGCGGTATAATTTCGATTCAACCGACCTCTACGGTTCGACGAATGCCATCAACGCGCTCTATACGGTCAAACGGTTTTACGACGGCGCGTTCGGCGCGATGACCAAGGAAGAACTGATCCGGGCGCTCGCCGATAATTTTGAAGGGCGTGAGGACGTGCTGGCGGCGTGCCGGTCGACTCCGAAATTCGGAAATTCCGACGAAGAAGTGAACGCCCTTGCCGCGGATCTCATGGATTTCGTGTTCGGCAAGATCATGTCGCTCACCTGCTGGCGCGGCAATCCGACGTATACGGGGCGCTATATGCCCTCGATCATTCTCTGGACGGACTGGATCCGCTGCGGCGAGCGTGTCGGAGCGACTCCCGACGGACGACGCGCGGGCGAACCGACGGCGGACTGCTGCGGTCCGATGCAGGGCACGGATACGGAAGGCCCGACCTCCGTCATGGGTGCGGCGCTCTCGATCCCGCAGGGCAAATGCGCAGGTACCTGCGTGCTCAATCTGCGGCTCGATCCCGGAAATTTCAAAACGCCGGACGGCAGAGCGAAAGTGCGGAGCCTCATCGCCACCTATTTCGCGGCGGGCGGCTGTCAGCTGCAGATCAACGTCTTCGATCACGATACGCTGGCGGATGCGCGGATCCATCCCGAGCGGCACCGCGATATCATCGTCCGCGTAGCCGGATTCTCCGATTATTTTGTCCTGCTTGACGAACGGATTCAGAAGGAGATCCTGAAACGCACGGAACATTCCGTCTGAACAAAAAACGACCGACTGAAAGGCTGAACCTTCCGGTCGGTTTTGTTTTTCATGATCGGGCGCGCGCTTTCATCCGTTCCCGACGGCGGCAAGAATGTGCAGATTGCGGATCTCTCCGTCGGTAATGTGATCGTTGATGGAGTAGGCGTGCTTTTCGAGATCGCCGCAGATCGCTTCCGTCAGGCCGTCCTCCTGCAAGAGGTCGATGACGGACGAGGCGACCGATTCGATCGTGTCGTATTTCTGCCGGGCGAGCGCTTCATCCCGGTTGTCGCCGTACAGCAGGAAAGAAAGCTGTCTGACGAGCGTGCCCGTACCCGGCAGTTCCCGCAGCGCACGGAAACTCCATTTGTAATAGGGCATATACCGTTCCTGCAGGAGAAACGTCACTTCCATGGCGGCTTCGACGAAGGTTACGCAGGCGAGCTGAGCGGCGTCCGGCTCTCCGCGGCGGATACAGCGGGGGAAATTGTACTGCCCGGCCTGCGCCATGACGAGCAGCTGCCCGGCCATTTTTTTCAGCCGGATATCGTTCGGGCGAAGGCAGAGCGCTTCCCGGATGCGGGAGAACTCACCGTAGTTGTCGAAGAAAACCTCGCCGTTCGTGGCTTCTGCCAGCGCGGTGTCGGGCAGCCGGAGCCATTCTCCGATCGAGAGCAGGCCGTCCGGCGATCCGACGTGCGTGCGGTAGAAATCAGCCGTGCGGATGACGCCGTTCCGGTTTCCGCCGACCGGGGAAAGCGGCTGACGCACGAATCCGCCGTATTCCTTCGGCAGTTTGGCATAGGCGCGTTCAAGCTGAAAAGCCTGCCGCCGATCCAGCACCGACTCGTCCGGGATGAAAATACAGAAGCCCGGTTCAAAATCGTGATCCGTTGAGATCTCGTCATCGTAGCCGAACCGCTCGGAGCCGCTTCCGACCAGACCTACCGCAACCAGCGGAAGAAGATCGGGAAACTGCTCCTCGAGCATCGGCCGACCGTACGCTTCATAATAACCGCGGGATAGCTCAAGACCGTTCATAGATCGTATTTCTCCGTTTCATCAGTTCCGCCTCGGCCGCAAAATAGCCGTAGTAGCCGAAAGTCGGGGCGCACTTTTCGCAGACGTAGGCGTAATATCCGTTCCGCGGCAGAGTGGGCGTGTCGAGTAGTTTCAGCGCCCGATCGAGGCAGTTGCCGATTTCGGTTTCCGCCGACTCTTCACCGTCACGCGCCGCCGCCAGATCGGCCATGTTGCAGTAGGTGATCGCCTGATCCGCTTCGCCGTGCTCGATTCCTGCCATGACGGCGAGCGCCTTTTCGTAGAGCGCGGACGCCTCGTCATACCGGCCGAGCGCCGTTACGGTCAGCGCCATGTTGTTGTATAGTCCGCCGAGCCGTTCGTCGTCTGCCGGCAGCAGTGATTCGTACAGTACCCGGGCACGCTCGTAGCAGGGGAGCGCCTTTTCCGCCTGCCCGAATGCCCGGTAAGCGGTCGCGGCGTTGATGAGCGTCGTGCCCATCGTGACCGTTTCGGCGTATCCGAGTGATTCGGCCAGTGCGAGCGCTTCCGCCGCAGCCGCTGTCGCCTTGGCTTCCTGCTCCGTTTTGCGGAACAGCCCGATCTGTTCGTTCAGGATCGTCAGTCTGCCGCGATCGTCTCCGCCTGCCTCCGTTTCGGCGAGCCAGTAGGCAAGATGACGTTCCGCGGCGGCCATGTCGTTTTTGCCAAGGTATTCGTCGAGCTTGCCGATCACCCGGGAAAGCGGGATCGGAGAGGGCGAGTTCGGCTTCGTGAACGGGCAGCACGGTTCCGCGTAATCGTCGCGCTCAAGCGGCTTGCCCGTGTATTCGGATTCGTTCATAGGATCTCCCGTATGGTGGAATAATCAAAAATACTGTTACGCATAGTGTACCATGATTTCGTTTTTTTGGCAAGAGCCTCTGCTGAAAATCGGGGCAAAAGGGTAAAATCGGCGCCAAACGAGAGAAAATATCGGTTTTTTTGGCAAAAATTGATATATTTTCATAAAAAAAGCGTTGTAATTACGGTAATTCTATTGACATTTTGGGAAAAATAAGTTACAATATCCATAGTTTGAGATGGGAGGTGAAATTCAATGACAAGAATCGAACTCGAAGCGATGATCGCTGAAAAGACCGGCTGCACGAAGGCAGTTGCTCATCAGACTTTCGGCGCCATGATCGACGCTATCGTTGCAGACGTTGCTGCTGGCAATGAATTCTCCGTAGTAGGTTTCGGCTCTTTCAAGCTTGCTAAGAAGGCAGCGAGAGAAGCTCGTAATCCCCGTACCGGCGAAACCATCAAGGTTGCTGCTCACAAGTCTCCGGTATTCAAGGCCGGCAAGGCTTTCAAGGACGCTTGCAATAAGTAAGTCTACAAAACATGAATGGGAAGGATATCGCAGAGCGATCTGTCGGTATCCTTTTCGTTTTGCCGTGAAGACGGAAAAAAACAACAAACGTCTCCTGCCTTGAAGACAAAAGACGTTTGTGCGGTGCGATTCGTTAATTTTTAACCGTTTATTTTCAAACTTGGAATCAAATCCTTTAGCTCCTTGGCTGCATCGAAGGCGGCTTTCAAGGCCGGTATCTGCGATTCAAAGGGTTGGGTGAAATCAATTAGTTGTATGTATTCTCTGATGGCGAGCGACTTGGAAGCAGTTCGAATAAAAAGCCGCTTCTCTTCGATCAACGCTTTGTTATCTTTTGAAAATTGCGAAAATTTATCAGCATAGCCGCTGATTTCGAGGTCTACATAGCCTCGGTCACTTTTAATTTGGATGCCGAACGGCGCGGCAAATGACATAGATATCCACTGGCCAGGCTGTCCGCTTCTTTCAAGGCCTTTATGACCGGGCAATTTAAAAACGCCGGGATAGTTTTCTGCAACATAATCGTAT
Source organism: Eubacteriales bacterium (assembly GCA_045643445.1). GTDB lineage: Bacteria > Bacillota > Clostridia > Oscillospirales > CAG-272 > UMGS1696. Next base: position 10,031 of record JAZUKT010000094.1, on the reverse strand, counting down.
AGCTGATTCCAGAAATTTGTTACCTGCTCATTCCGTGGGAGACGAACGATATTGGCTTTAGAAAGCGCACGTTCGAATACTGCCTTTTCGTATTCGTCGCTCAGGCTTGCCTGAATATCTTCATATGAAATCATATGAGGATATTTAACGGCCTCGGCGTTTCTTTTTAGATAGGCTTCGGGTGCTACGATGAATACATAATACTCATCGTAGTCGCTCTGATCAACCGCATCTTTACCGCGCTTATCGTATCTTTCTTCTTGATCAGGCTGTGCCACTGCGTCGATCTTGTCTTCAATCAGCAGTGCTACCTTTTTCCCGGCAATAAAGAGCACAACCTCAATGTCGGATTCTCCGTCTTCGGTCGTAACGGAATGAGCAACTTTATTAACGGAAAAGTCTGCTTTGTCGTACCCTTTTTCAACGAGTTCTTTGTCATGAAGGAAGAACCGTCGGATAAAATCTTTGTCTTGGGCGAGTTTCCTCATGAAAAGGAAATCCATATCGCGCTCGTATACGCAATCAAACTGAATGTCCATATATTTTCTCCCTATGATGATAAGATAGGTGTACGCTTTTCCGGTTTCAAGAAAAAAAGTAAAGTGCTAAACCATCATAACAGACAATTCAGCACTTTTCCATTGGAGACGGAGGGATTCGAACCCTTGACCTATGCGTTGCGAACGCATCGCTCTCCCAGCTGAGCTACGCCCCCGGATACGGACTGGTGATAGTATACCGCGGATTCCTTCAAATGTCAAGAACTTTCGGGGATTTTTCTGCGGGGATTTTTCGCGGCGCACGGATTCGGTAAAAAACGGTTGAAAACGGACGGGAAACCGTGTATAATAAAGGCAGGAATAAAACGGTAAGGAGAGAACAAATGGCGCTTGATCTGAATCAGAAACTGGTCGTCGGCATCTCGTCGCGGGCGCTGTTCGACCTGGAGGAAGAAAACAGAATTTACGAGGAAGAGGGACTCGACGCCTACGAGGCCTATCAGATTGCGCACGAGAGCGATATTCTGAAGCCGGGCACCGCATTCCCGCTGATCAAGGCGCTGCACCGCCTGAACGACGGCGACGAGCGGCTGACGGAGATCATCGTCCTCTCGAAAAACAGCGCGAACACGAGCCTGCGCATCTTCCGCTCGATCGAGGAATACGGGCTCGACATCAGCCGGGCGGCTCTGGTAGGCGGAGCGCCGATCGCGCCGTATCTCGAATCGTTCAAGACGGATCTGTTCCTGTCAGCGGACGAGAGCGACGTGCAGGAGGCGATCAACGCAAATTTTGCGGCCGGCATCATCTGTACGCCGAACGAACTGCCGATCCGGGCGGACGAGGAGATCAGCCAGATCCGCATTGCGTTTGACGGCGACGCCGTGATCTTCTCCGACGAATCCGAAAAGATCTATCAGACCGAGGGGCTGGCAGCCTTTACCGAGCACGAGCGGGAAAACGCCATGAAGCCGCTGCCGGAAGGTCCGTTTGCGAAGCTGCTCAAGACGATCTCGTACGTGCAGAAGCAGTTCGGGGAAACCGATATGCCGATCCGTACGGCGCTGGTCACGGCAAGGAACGCGCCTGCCCACGAACGGGTGATACGGACGCTGCGGGCGTGGGACGTGCGGATCGACGAAGCGTTCTTCCTCGGCGGCCTCCGCAAGAGCGAGGTGCTCAAGGCGTTCGGCGCGCACATTTTCTTCGACGATCAGGCGGTACATACCGATCCCGCGTCGAAGATGGTGCCGTCCGCCCGCGTGCCGTATAAGAAATGAAAATCACGACAGGAGATCGCATCGGGCGTTAATCTCGTTCTGACGTCGGCGTATGAGCGGGCGATTGGCACGGCGGCTACCCTGACGAAATATAAAGCGTACCGTTTCCCGGATTCACGGGAGGCGATACGCTTTTCGTCTGTTATTTTCCTTCGGCCAGCCGGATCGCTTCCGCCGTGTAGGAGGCGTCGAGCCGCGGCTGATCCGCATATTTGTCGAACATGCCGACGAGGACGCCGTCGCCCGGTTTCATTGACGAGAACGCCTCGATGAACACCCGTCGCACCGTTTCCTGATCCGCACAGCGGCGGCCTGCGCCGAGGATCTTGAGCGCGATCGTCGGAGCGGACAGCTGACGGATCACCGCGTACATTTTCGGAATGTCGCTGTCCTCGAACCGCTCGCCGACGGGATTCACGTCATGCGACCGATCCGGCTGCGACAGATTGTAGAGCGAGGCCATGTAGTAGTCCGGCTTGAGCCCGGCTTCCTCCGCGTAGACAAGCACCTCCGGAAAGTGGGCGCAGAGACCGGCCGGTACGTTTTTGCGGCGGATCTTATCGAGCAGACCGCCGAGCAGATCGAGTCGGTTCGAGAGATACAGTTCGTCCGCCAGTTCGCCGTGGATGCAGATCGCGTCCGGCTTGTACGGCATCATTGCGTCAAGCTCCTCGTCGAACGTGGCGAGATCCTTGCCGGACTGCGCGAGCCAGTGCATCGTACCGCCGTTCGCCCGATAGCGGGAGACGAGCCCCATGACGGGCATTGCGCCGCGGGACTGCACGGTGTTGATGCCGGCTTCCTCGCAGCGACGGAGCATCGCAAATACCGTATCGTCGTCAAAATAGCCGCGCATATCGGCGTTCGTTTCTTCGTTCAGGTGGGATTTTCCCGTGAAAGGATTGCTGCCGACGATCAGACGGGTGACGGAGAGATCGCCGATTTTCATGAGAGGGAGCATAGCGGTTCTTCTTTCGGTTGGATTTTTTCTCATTATACCGTACTTTTGCTTCAAATGCAAGAGGCAGTCGGGAAGCGGCGGATTTCGTCGAAAAACGGTTGAACTTTTGATCTCGGTGATATATAATATTGTTATAATGACAGAAGACAGAGGTCGGCATGAAAACACTGATCGAATTATACGACGATCGCCCCATTGAGAACGTACTGGCAACGGAAGTGTTCCGGCCGGAGCGGACGGTTTTCCTCTGCCCGCCGGAGATCGCCCAGGACAAGCGGAACCGGGAGCGGCTGGCGCGGTATATGACGCACTGCGGGCTGAAGACGGAGCTGATTTTCCTCGAATCGAGCCTCTATAACAGCGCGAAGGTGGCAAAGCAGCTGCGCGGCGTCACGGAAAAATACCCGGACTGCGTCGTTGATATCACGGGCGGCACGGACGCGGCGTTGTTTGCGTGCGGACTGGTCGCGGCCGAATCGAACGTGCCCGCTTTTACGTACAGCCGTCGCCGGAACTGCTTCTACCCGATCAACGGCGCGCCGTTCGCGGAGGAGATGCCGTGCACGGTGAAACATACGGTGGAGGACTGTTTCCTGATGGCGGGCGGCTCGCTTCGGACGGGACGGGTCGATAACGCCGTTCTCAAGCGGTATCGTGAGGATTTCACGCCGTTCTTCGAGGTGTATCTGCGCCGGAAAACGGACTGGAACCGGGCGGTCAACTATATCCAGCGTGCGTCGCAGGCGGACAAGAACGGCAAATTCAGTCTGAAAATTACGGCGGATTATACGGTCAAGGGCGAGCGCGGCAACCGCATCGACGCACCTGAGGCGGTACTCGCGGATCTCGAGAAGATCGGCTTCCTGCGGGAACTGAAGATCACGAAAAAGAAAGTGTCGTTCACGTTCCGCGACGCGCAGATCCGCACCTGGCTCCGCGACGTCGGCAGTGTGCTGGAACTTTATGTTTACGAAGCTGCCGTCGATGCGGGGCTCTTCAACGACGTCCGCACGAGCGCCGTGGTCGACTGGGAAGGCGGAACCATGCGCGACAGCGTGACGAACGAGATCGACGTGATGGCGATGGCGGGGATCCTGCCGGTTTTCATCAGCTGCAAGACCTGCGCGATCAACACGGAAGCACTGAACGAACTCGCCATTCTGCGGGATCGTTTCGGCGGAAAGGGCGCACGGGCGGCGATCGTCACGACGCAGCGCTGTCGGAGCGTCACAAGAAACCGCGCGGCGGAGCTTGATATTGACGTGATCGATTTGGACGACCTCAAAAAAGGCCGGGTGAAGGAGCGGATCACCTCGCTGCTGCGGGCAGACTGAGGAAAAACGATGCATTCCGTAAAAGCAAAAGGCATCCTGTCGGCCAAAAACGGCATGAATATCTACCGCGGCTGCACGCACGGCTGCATTTACTGCGACAGCCGCTCGGACTGCTATCAGATGGAGCACGATTTCGAGGACGTCGAGGTCAAGCAGAACGCGCCGGAATTGCTCGAGGACGCGCTCCGACGCAAGCGGAAGCCGTGCATGATCGGAACGGGCTCGATGAGCGATCCGTATATGCACGGGGAAGAGAGCCTCCGTCTGACACGCCGCTGCCTCGAAATTATCCGCAAATACGACTGCGGCGTAACGGTACTCACAAAATCCGACCGCGTCCTGCGCGATATGGATCTGTATGAAAGCATCAATCAAAAGTCGAAAGCCGTGGTTCAGATGACCATGATGACTTTTGACGAAGAACTCTGCCGGAAAATCGAGCCGAACGTATCGACGACGCTCGAGCGGTACCGTGCGCTGAAGGAATTTGCACGCCGCGGCATCCCGACCGTCGTATGGCTCTGCCCGATCCTGCCGTATATCAACGATACGGAAGAAAATCTCCGCGGCATCCTCGACTATTGTTTCGAGGCGGGCGTGAAAGGGATCGTCAATTTCGGTTTCGGCGTGACGCTGCGCAGCGGGAATCGGGAGTACTTCTATCAAAAGCTGGACGAGCTTTTCCCGGGTATGAGCGACACCTACCGCGCCCGGTTCGGCGATGATTACGAATGCCCGTCGGAGAATGCGGATGAGTTGTGGCGGATCTTCAAGCAGGACTGCCGCGCGCACGGGGTGATGGATTCGCCGAACGAGATTTTCGCCTATCTGAACGAATACCCGGCGGCGAACGAACAGATCGGTATGTTTGATGAGGTGGAATAAATATGATTCGTGATATCATGCGCGATCCGATTTTCCTCGGACAGAAATCCATCCCGGCCACAGCGGAGGACGTATCCGTCGCGGACGACCTCACCGATACGCTGACAGCCAATCGGGAACGCTGCGTCGGAATGGCAGCGAATATGATCGGCGTTGCCAAACGGATCATCGTGTTCGACGACGGCGGCACGCTTTTCGAGATGTTCAATCCCGAAATCGTCGCCGCACGCGAGCCGTATGAGGCGGAGGAAGGCTGCCTCTCCCTCGACGGCGTGCGGAAAGTGAAACGGTTCAAAACGATTAAAGTCAAATGGCAGACGCGGCGCGGCGAAACACGGATCAAAACCTACAACGGCTGGACGGCCGAGATCATTCAGCACGAGATCGACCATTTGAACGGGATTTTAATTTAGCCGTCACTGCACAAAACAAAACCCGCTGTACGTTAAGGGTACCGGCGGATAAGGATGTTTTTTGAATTGTTCGGTAATATCAAATACGTGATATATTAATTAGAATTTATCCGTGTTTAGTTATGATCATGTGATGGTTTTGGTGACTTGTCCGCCGATTATATTAATCGTTGCAGAAATAATGTATTCAAATGAGGAGAAAGCTGAGATAAATGGCACTTGAAGAATCGGTTTTAACCCGTGAAGATATAGAAACCCTTTTAACCCTTGAGTATGGAATTCATCTTGTGAATCATAGTCAACTATCGTTTGGAACGGCTAATTGTTATAAAATAATTTGTGCAGAAGGTGAATTCTTTTTAAAAGAATATCAAAGTCGGTTTACTCTTGAAGACATTGAAAGAGAAGCAAAACTAGTTGAATTTTTAATATCGAAGGAATATCCGACCGCTGGATTTATTAAGACATTGAAAGGCAATTATGGTACTATGCACGAAGGGCATGCCATAGGTGTGCAGGAATATGTGTCAGGTGAAACCTACGAAAATGAGTTACCTCATTCGTTGCTTTTAGAAAGTGCAGCATATCTGGGCAGATTGCATCAGCTTCTGAAAGACTACCCTCTGAAAACTGACATGGATGATAAATGGGTACAAGGTTTTTCTGTTCAAAAAGCTTGTGCACAATGTGATGAATTACTTGATACTATCGAAAAGGATAAGTCGGATCCGTATTATGAGAGAATAAGAGAAGACCTTGCATACAAGAATGAATTAAATCTGAGTCTTGAAAAGATGAAGATATATTATGATGGTATCACATATTTATCAACTCACGGGGACTATTCTGCTTGCCAATTGATTGGTGAAAATGGGAGAATTAAGGCAGTAATAGATTTTTCATCTGCAGTGTCTTTGCCGATAGTATGGGAAATTATGCGAGCGTATATCCAGTCAAGCAGTGCATGTAAAGATGGACGTCGGTTTGACCTGGACGATTTTCTGTTGTTTGTGAAAGAATATTTGAAGTATGCACCGCTGACGAGAAGCGATTTGAAAGCTATGCCTTATGTATACTTATTTCAGCTCGGACGTAGTTATTATGGATTCAAGGAGTATTTGCTGACAAAGGCAAGTAATAAAGATAAGTTAATTGAATTTGCTTTTTGGAGAACGGATATCTGCCGCCAAATAGGTGAGCGTGCAGAAGAAATATCTGCAGCTTTATTGCAATTAGTATAATGTAGTGATAGTTTGATTCTTCTAAAAAACATGTAACAACTCCTGGTTTGCCGAGCCGAAAAATATCCGCCGAAGAGGAATATGGAATTCCTTTTCAGCGGATATTTTTGTCTCATACGGTATCAAGCAGGGAAAAAATATATTTTCCGTTAAAAGCCGATTAAAACCGGCTTGTTTTTTAGGAGCAAGCCCCTAATCCCCCAATTAGAACAGAAAGAAAAATAACGGCAATAAAATACTTCCTTATCGCCCCGCAGAGAATGCGTATAGCGGGTTTTTGATATGCTATGCGATTCAGAACGCCCAGCCGCCGTCGCGGAATACGGGGATCTCACGCCCGTCCGCGGTCTTTGCGGTGATGGAGAGATCTTTCGTGCCGATCATGAAATCGACGTGGATCATCGAGTCGTTGATGCCCTTTTCGTGCGCTTCGTCGAGCGTCATGTCGGCGTAATCGGCGAGGCAGTTCGGGAATCCCGTGCCGAGTGCGAGGTGACAGGACGCATTTTCGTCGAACAGCGTGTTGTAGAAGAGCAGACCCGTGTTGTTGATCGGTGAATCATACGGTACGAGCGCACATTCGCCGAGATACGCCGCGCCCTCGTCCATGCCGATCATTTCGCGCAGCAGGTCTTCGCCCCGTTCGGCGTGAACTTCGACTGCCTTGCCGTCCTTGAAGACGATCGAGAAGTTTTCGATCAGCTCGCCCCGGTAGGAAAGCGGCTTCGTCGCGTAAACGATACCGTCAGCCTTGCCCTTCATCGGCGTGATGAACGTTTCCTCGGTCGGCATATTCGGGTTGAAGTATTCGCCGCCGAGCGTGTATTCGCCGCCGCCCATGAAGAGACAGCGCGGGATCATACCGACTGTGAGATCGGTGCCGTTCGAGGCGGTGTAGTGGAGCGATTCAATGCCGAGCGAGTTGAGGTGTTCGCATCTGGCGGCGAGATCGCGGTTGTGCTCGTCCCATGCGGCGATCGGATCGTCACACATCCGCACGGTCTCGAAGATGGCCTGCCAGAGCGCCTCGACAGCCTGATTTTGCCGCAGCTTCGGGAACATTTTCTTCGCCCATTTAACGCCCGGCACCGCGGCGATGCACCACTTGTACCGGCATTCCATCGTGTCGCGGATCGGCTTGATATACTTCATTTTGGCCTGGATGGCCTTCGCGTTCTTTTCCTGGTTGATGCCGGCGAGCCCGTCTGGATCCTCGGATTCAAGATAGAGCATGACGGGCAGCTTTTCGGCGCGGTCCTTCCACTTTTCGATCTCCCAATCGGCGAGAGACGAGAGCGTCGTGAGCGACTGATAGCGGTTGCTGATGCGGGCGAGCGGCTGATGGCTCCATTCGACGGTGACTTTTTTCGCACCGGCCCGGTAGCATTCGACGGCCAGCATTTCGACGAATTCCGGCTGATCGAGCTCCGCCACGATGATGACGTTGTCACCCTTCTTCACACCGCCGCCTACGCGGGCGATGAGAGAAGCGTATTTTCTGAGTTCGGTTTTTTTCATATCATATATCTCCTCAAAATCAGTTGGAGAATGCCATAGTCAGCATTCTCCAAAAGCGTGTATTTTATCCGTTTTTCTTTTATTTGTTCGTGATTTCGTAGGTGTCCTTTGCGATCATGAGTTCTTCGTTCGTCGGGATGACGAGCATTCTGACCTTGGCGTCGGGCGTCGAGATGTCGTACTCGTCGTCGGTGCGCTTGGCCTTCGCGTTGATCGTTTCGTCGATGGATACGCCGAGGAAGCCGAGCTTTTCAGCGACTCTCGTGCGGTACTGCGGGTTGTTTTCGCCGATGCCGCCGCAGAAGACGATGGCGTCAACTCCGCCGAGTGCAGCAGCGAAACCGCCGATGTACTTCGTGAGCTGATGGCAGAGCATGGATTCGACGAGCTGGTAGCGGACGTTGCCGGCCTTGGCGCCTTCTTCGATCTCACGATTGTCGGAGGTAACACCGCCCGTGATGCCGAGGATACCGGACTTCTTATTCATCATGGTGTCGATTTCCTTCGCGTTCATGCCGGTCTTTTCCATGAGGAACGGGATGATGGCGGGGTCGATGGAGCCGCAGCGGGTGCCCATGAGGATACCTTCAAGCGGGGTGAGACCCATCGTGGTGTCGTAGCACTTGCCGTTCTTGATGGCGGAGATGGAGGAACCATTGCCGAGGTGGCAGGTAACGAGGTTGACCTCTTCCGGCTTCTTGCCGAGCATGGCGGCTGCGCGGAGCGTCACGTAGCGGTGAGATGTGCCGTGGAAACCGTAGCGGCGGACGCCGTACTGTTCGTAATATTCATAGGGCAGAGCATACATATAGGCGTAATCGGGCATCGTCTGGTGGAAGCCGGTGTCGAATACGGCGACCTGCGGAACGCCCTTGAAGAGCTGTTCGCAGACTTCGATGCCGTGGAGGTTGGCGGGATTGTGGAGCGGACCGAAGACGAAGCATTCGCGGATCGCGGCCTTGACGTTTTCGTCAACGAGGACGGAGCCGGAGAACTTTTCGCCGCCGTGGAGAACGCGGTGACCGACAGCGCCGATCTCGCTCATATCGCTGATGACGCCGTATTCCTTATCGGTCAGATATTTGATCACGATTTCCATCGCTTCGGTGTGGTTTGCCATGGGCATCGGCTGCTTGAACTTTTCCTTGCCGATGGATTCGATCTTGAAGGAGCTGGTCAGATTGCCGTCCTTGTCCTTGACGCCGATGCTGTCGCACATACCTTTCGAGAGCATCTTGCCGTCGGGCATATCAATAACCTGGAATTTGATGGAGGAGCTGCCGGCGTTGATTACGAGGATCTTCATATATCATAGTCCTTTCTTTTTAACGGAATTTCCGCATATACGATTATTCTACCATAAAATCCCGCGGGATGCAAGGCGGAAACGAAAAAATCCGGCGGATTCTTTTCCGCGTGACACGAAAAAAGGCCGGCTGACGGCGGAAATCGGTCAGTCGGCCGGGGAAATTCGGCGGGATCAGGCGAGCAGCGGGCGGATCATGTTTTCGAGCCGCTCTTCGTCCGCATCCGGATCGACGCCGAGATAGACGGCGCGGGCGAGATACGAGAGGGATTTCGGGCACATATCCGGCGTATAATGATGGCGGAGATTTTTGTTTGCTTCCATTTTGAACGGGTCGAAGGCCGGATGGAAGGCGCCGCGCTCCCGGAGAATCGGCGTCCAGTTGGAGTAGACGTGACGTCCCGTGTCGATCGGACGGATGGCGTAATATCCGGCGGCGTCGGACTTGGCTTTGAAGGCGAGCGCTTCTTCTTCGCTGTCGAACCAGAAGATGATCCGCGTAGCACAGTCGCCGGCGGGATCGTTCGATTTCACGAACTGATACCGGCTGCTGAGTCGGCGGATGAGGTATTCGTGATTCCGGCGCAGATCGG
>JAZUKT010000093.1:0-3441 GCA_045643445.1 Eubacteriales bacterium | reverse complement strand
CGTACCGGCCACGGGAACCGCTCCGTCGCCGTCTCCGTGGAACGTGCGGATCGGGATCTGACGAAGAGCGTCCGCGCAGTCCGGGTCGCCGCCGCCGCAGATCGGCATCCCTGCCGCAAAGCGGTCGCCGTGACGTGCAAGTACGTCCCACGTTCCGAAGCCGCCCATCGAGAGGCCGGTCACGTAATAGCGGTCGGCGTCAAGGTTGTACGCGGCCGCCAGTTCGTCGATGACGTGCATGACGGCGGAAAGCGGCTTCGATTCCGGGATCGCCGCGGTCGAATAGTTGCCGTTCTCCCACGGGGTATCCGCCCAACGGCACCCGGGCGGGCACTGCGGCACGAGGACAACGGATTCCGGCAGCGGAGATTCCGGCAGGTCATACAGCTCGCGGATGCCGTTCAAAAATTGCTGTTCGTTATCGTAACCGCGCTCGCCTGCGCCGTGCAGGAAGAGCAGGAACGGGTATTTCTTCGCGGGATCGTAATCCGCCGGAATAAAGTAGCGGTAGGCAAGCATGAATCCGTCGTCAGCCGTGTAGGTGCGGGCGACAAAAAGATCGAGAAGATCAGACATGATGTTTTCCTTTCGGTTGCTGTATTTCGTATGTAGTATAGCACACCCGCCCGTCGGGATTGTTACAATAGTATGAATTCTCACGCCTTTTGTCGATCGTGCCCCGCTTATCCCACGCCTGAAATTTCCATGAAGCCTTGACACCCGCCGCCCCCGTGTGCTATAATAACCCCATCGGGCCATTAGCTCAGTTGGTTAGAGCTCCCGGCTCATAACCGGTTGGTCCTGGGTTCGAGTCCCCGATGGCCCAGCGAAAAAGAGTGTTGCGAGTGCAATGCTCTTTTTTATCATACTGTATGCCTGTGGGCGGAATCTATCACACGATCCATATTCAAGGAGACAGCCATGGTTCAGTTACTTCGGCTTGAAGCCGATGACAGAGAACGGTTCATCACAGAGAATCAATACGCCTTCCGCTACGGCGCACTGGAAGAATTCGGCGTCCGCGATGAGCATTTTGAAGAAGAAGGAGAGATCATTTCCCGGCAAACCATTGAGCAGTCCATCGACGGCGGCACGGCATACCGAATCGTGGACGACGGAGCGTTCGTCGGAGGACTGGTGTTGAAAATCAACGGTGAGCACGGCGACCTTGATCTGCTGTTCGTATCGCCTGGTGTTCACAGCAGGGGAATCGGATACGCCGCATGGTGCGAGGTGGAAAAAATGTATCCCGAGGTGAAGGTATGGGAGACCTGCACGCCGTATTTTGAAACGCGGAACATCCATTTTTACATCAACAAATGCGGTTTTCATGCCGTGGAGTTTTTCAACGCCAGGCATCCCGATCCGCACGACCCCGAAACAGGCGAAGAAAACGACTATTCCGACTGCGGCAGATTTGACGGAATGTTCCGCTTTGAAAAAAGGATCCGCTGAAATCCGCCGCTGCTACACCAATCAGGAAAGGCCGGTGATCCCGTGACCCAGCGCGAAACCAACCCCTACCCCTATTCGGATTCCAACAAACGCTATATGACCTACGACTGGTATATGAAGGCGCGCTTCGGCGGCAAGATCGCCAAACTGCCGCTTGAGATCGGCTGTACCTGCCCGAATCTCGACGGCACGCGCGGGTTCGGCGGCTGCATCTATTGTAAAAACGGCAGCGCGTCGGTCTCGGGCGGCTCGGTCGCGGAACAGCTCGAAAAAGGCCGCCGGATCGCTGCCCGCAAATGGACGCCGATCGGGTATATCCCGTATTTTCAGGCGAATTCAAACACCTACGGCGAGCCGGAATTCCTCCGCGCCCGGTATCGGGAAGCCGCATCAGCGCCCGGCGTTGTCATGGTCGATATCGCCACGCGCGCGGACTGCCTCGGCGGCGGGATCCTGCCGATTCTGGAAGAGCTCGCGGACGCACAGCCGGTCATGATCGAGCTGGGGCTTCAGACGGCGCGCGACGACACGGCCTCCCGCATCAATCGCGGGCACACGTTCGCGGAATTCACCGACGGATACGCCCGTCTGCGGGATCTGGCGAAGTGTGTCAATGCCCGTTATCCGGCGGAGTCGGTGCGCGGACTCCCGATGAAGCGGTTCCTCATCGGCGTGCATCTCATCAACGGTCTGCCGGGCGAATCAGCCGACGATATGCGTGATTCCGCCCGCGCGGTTGCCGCTCTCTCGCCGGATATGGTCAAGATCCACCTGCTGCACGTCCTGCGCGGAACGCCGCTGGCCGATTGGTACGAGCGCGGCGAGCTGATCCCCATGTCCCGGGACGAATACGTCGCCGTTGTCGCCGATCAGATCGAATCCCTCCCGCCGCAGACCATCATCGGCCGCGTGACCGGCGACGGTGTGGCGGATGATCTCCTCGCCCCGCTCTGGTCCCGCCGCAAAACCGAAGTCTCCAACGAGATCGACAAGGAACTCTATCGCCGCGGGGGATACGAGGGGAGGAACGCGGAGAACGCGGAGGGGTACGCGGCCTTTTGAAAAAGGCCTGGCGAAAACTTTTATGGATGGGAAAATGGTTGACTTTGTCAAACCCTCAGAATAAAGGCGTTTCAGAGCCTCAGAAGAGCGTTTCCGTGGTTTTCAGGGACCGCCGAGACCCTGAAAACCCACGCCGGAAGATGAAGCGGTGATACAGGTAGTAAATCTTTGCAATTCATCCGCCGGAGAGAACACCCGCAATAGAATAAAAAGCGTTAGGACACCGATCGAACGGCACAGTCCTAACGCTTTTGTATTTACTTGGTCTTACCTATTCCATTCAAAAGTTTTCGCCAGGCCTTTTTCAAAAGGCCGCGTACCCCTCGTTCCCCTTACCACTCAAACGGGCCGGTGACGGGTGCGTCGATGGCGGGATAGCAGATGCGGTACTGGAATTCGCTCATGCGGACTTCGTTTTCGTTGAGGCGTTTAATGAAGTCTTTGACTTCCTCGGTAACGGCGGCCTGCGCGTCTGCGTCGTCTCCGGCGAAGGCATTTTCGTAAGCGGCGCCGAGGCGGACGAAGTCGAAGGAATAGCGGGTACGTTCGATATGATCGAGGGTCTTTTCGTCCTCGGCGGCTGCTTCCGCTGCGTCGAAGGCTGCGGTGAATTCGTCGCCTCTTTCAAGGTATGCGTCGCAATCGAGCAGTTCGCGCGCGACCTTCTGGCTGCCGTCGTGATCCTTGAGCGTCGTCATCATGAAGTCATAGTACGCACGGATATTCTCCCAGCCCGCGCCGTAATACCCCTGCATGAAGATATTCATCTCGTTATCGAATTCCTCTTCGGTCATGTAGGGGTTGTGGAGCAGTTTGGCGGTCATATAGCCGCGCAGTTCGCCGAATTCGCAGCTGTCGCCCTGATACGCGCCCTGCGAGAAGACGCCCGCCACGCCGTTTTCATAATAGAAGCGGATATCGTCG
>JAZUKT010000092.1:0-17163 GCA_045643445.1 Eubacteriales bacterium | reverse complement strand
CACCTATACCTTTTTCAATCGAGGAAAGTTCTTGCCAGGCTTCTTTCAAGAAGCCGCGTTCCCCTCGTCCCTTATTCGACGATAGCGAGGATGTCGCTCTGCTTGACGATGTTATATTCGGTGCCGTCGCACTTGACTTCGGTACCGGCGTACTTCGAGGTAATGACCTTCTGGCCGACTTTAACGGTCATCACGACTTCTTTTCCGTCGATGACGCCGCCGGGGCCGACTGCGATCACTTCCGCAACCTGCGGTTTTTCCTTGGCAGCGCCCGGAAGGACGATACCCGTCTTCGTGGTTTCTTCTGCTTCAACGAGTTTAACGACAACTCTGTCTGCAAGCGGTTTCAGTGTCATGATATACACTCCTTTGGTTGGAAATCTTGATTTTTTGATTCGGTTTTAGCACTCGCGTTGTTTGATTGCTAACCTTATGGGACTATTGTACTGCGGCGAGCAGGGAAAATCAAGGGTTTTTTCTAAGGTTTACATTTTGTTAACAACTATTTCCCGCCGCGAGTGCTAACACGCCCCGCGGACGAAAAAAGAGGATTGCCGCTCCCCGGAGGGACAACAATCCTCTTCTGTGGCTAAACGGAATTACTCAGCCTTTTCAGCCTTGGCGTCTTCGTCGATCAGACGGATGAGTGCCATTTCGGCAGCATCACCGCGACGCGGACCGAGCTTGAAGATCTGGGTGTAACCGCCGTTACGGGAAGCGTACTTCGGAGCTACTTCGTCGAAGAGCTTCTTCACAACGTCTTCCTTCGTAATATAGGCAAGGGCCTGACGGCGGGTCGCCAGCGTGTTCTTCTTACCGAGCGTGATCATCTTTTCGGCAACTGAGCGGACTTCTTTCGCGCGCGTCAGCGTCGTTTCGATGGAACCGTTCTCAATGAGATATGTCACCATCCCGCGCAGCATCGCATTTCTGTGAGCCGTCGGTCTGCCGAGTTTTCTGGTACCGGGCATGTTCCATGTCCTCCTTTGCTAATATGCGGCCGCTTCTCTTTTGCAGCCAATAACCAAATGATGTTGTTGTCTTGTCGTTTCCGGAAGCCCGATTATTCGTCGTCTTTCTTCAGGTCGAGACCCAGAGAATGCAGCTTCTGGATGACTTCTTCCAGCGATTTCTTACCGAGGTTGCGGACTTTCATCATTTCTTCCTCGGTGCGGTTGATCAGATCTTCTACCGTGTCAATGCCGGCACGCTTCAGGCAGTTGAAGCTTCTGACCGACATGTCAAGCTCCTCAATGGTCATCTCAAGGACTTTCTCCTTGACCGTCTCCGGACGTTCAACCATGATTTCGGTGTTCTTTGCTTCGTCGGAAAGATCGACGAACAAATTGAGATGTTCGTTGAGTATCTTGGCTCCCAGGGAAATGGCTTCCTTGGCTAAAATGACGCCGTTCGTGAGTACTTCAAGCGTGAGCTTGTCGTAATCCGTACTGCTGCCGACACGGGTGTTCTCAACCGTATAGCTGACGTTGTAAACCGGCGTGTAGATCGAATCCGTGAAGATCGTTCCTACGGGCGCGGAAACACCGTTGCTGTTCTGCAGATAGATCTGCTTGTTCTTTTCCTGAGACACGTAGCCGCGGCCGTGATCAAACGTCAGTTCCATGTAGAAACGTACGTTGTTCTCGATCGTCGCAATGTGGAAATCAGGATTCAGAATTTCGATATCAGCATCCTGCTTGATATCGCCGGCCGTGATGTCGCAGGCACCGGTCATATCAATGATAACGGTCTTCGGACCATCGGTATGCAGCTTCGCGGTGATGCCCTTTACGTTCAGAACGATTTCAGGCACGTCTTCCTTGACGCCGGGGATCGTGGTCATTTCGTGAAGAACGCCGTCGATCTTGATATTGGTGACAGCTACTCCGGGCAGCGAACTGAGCAGAACTCTGCGCAGCGAGTTGCCGAGCGTAATACCGTAGCCTCTTTCAAGCGGCTCGATAATAAACTTCCCGTTTTTACCGTCTTTGCTAAGGTTTATCGTCGCAATATTCGGTTTTTCAATTTCGATCATTAATAATAACCCTCCGTCTTCTTTCTTTGCCAAATCCACTTTTTGTATTCGATTGAGTACAGCGTTGATTTTCGCAAAAGTGCGGGATCAGCCGACCGGATTTCCCAACTGCCGCAGGATGTCCGAACGAGAGGCGGAAACCGTCAAGCGGCCACCCCTTCGGCGTCGTCCCACTGCAGGTTATTACTTGGAGTAAAGTTCGATGATGAGCTGTTCTTCGAACGGGAAGTCAACGTCTTCTCTCTTCGGAACGGCAACAACCTTGGCGGAGAGATTTTCCGTATCAACTTCAAGCCACTTCGGAACGATGGCGGTATCCATGATTTCAGCCAGCGCCTTGAACTTTTCGGAAGCTTTGCTCTTCGACTTCAGCGCGATCACATCGCCCGGCTTGCAGAGGATGGACGGAATGTCAACCTTCTTGCCGTTGAGCGTGAAGTGTGCGTGACGAACGAACTGACGGGCTTCCTTGCGGCTTTCAGCAAGACCCATTCTGTAAACGATATTGTCGAGACGGGATTCGAGGAGGGAGAGCAGGTTTTCACCGGCAACGCCTTCTTTGTTATCCGCGATTTCGTAGTAGTTGAGGAACTGCTTTTCCTGAACGCCATAGTAACGGCGAGCGGTCTGCTTTTCTCTGAGCTGGAGGCCGTATTCCTTGACCGTCTTGCGGCCTGCGCCATGCTGACCGGGAACGGTGCTGCGGCGAGCGACTGCGCACTTATCCGTGAGGCAGCGATCGCCCTTCAGGAACAGCTTCTTGCCTTCTCTGCGGCAGAGCTTGCAGGAAGGACCTGTATATCTTGCCATAATAAATATCCTCCTAAATTAGACTCTTCTGCGCTTGGGCGGACGGCATCCGTTGTGCGGGATCGGAGTCACGTCTTTGATGAGGGTGATGTTCAGGCCGGTCGTCTGAAGAGCGCGGATAGCGGCTTCGCGTCCGTTGCCGGGACCCTTTACGTAGACTTCAACAGTCTTCATGCCGTGTTCCATAGCACCCTTTGCGGCTGCTTCCGCTGCGGTCTGTGCGGCATACGGGGTGTTCTTTCTGGAACCCTTGAAGCCCTGTCCGCCGGAAGAGGACCATGCGACGGTATTGCCCTGAACGTCGGTGATCGTAACGATTGTGTTATTGAAGGTCGAGCGGATGTGAGCGTGGCCCGCTTCGATATTCTTACGGTCGCGGCGCTTCTTAATGACCTTCTTTACAGCTTTTGCCATTGAATCCTCTCACTCCTTTTTATTTCTTCTTGTTGGCGATAGTCTTCGCCGGGCCTTTTCTGGTTCTGGCGTTGGTCTTCGTTCTCTGACCGCGAACCGGGAGGCCTTTTCTGTGTCTGATGCCACGGTAGCAGTTGATTTCGACCAGTCTCTTGATGTTGAGAGCCACTTCACGGCGGAGTTCACCTTCTACGGTGTAGTGGTTTTCGATTTCATCACGCAGCTTGGCGATATCATCTTCGGTGAGATCCTTCGCTCTGGTGTCGGGATTGATGCCCGTCTTTGCGAGGATGTCGCTGGCGCTCTTCGGACCGATACCGTAAATATAGGTCAGAGCGACTTCTACACGTTTTGCATTCGGAATGTCAACACCGGATATACGTGCCATTTGTTTTTTCCCCTCTCTGAAAAATTAACCCTGTCTCTGCTTGTGCTTCGGATTCTCGCAGATGACCATTACGTGGCCGTGACGCTTGATAATCTTGCACTTTTCGCAGATTTTCTTTACGGAAGGCTTTACTTTCACGGGTTTTACCACCTTTCTCTGATTACTGAGTACTGTTACGGTTGTACGGACGTCTCACGGCTCGAAGCTCAGTTCTTCGCACGCCATGTGATTCTTCCCTTCGACGGGTCGTAGATCGAGACTTCGACCGTGACCTTGTCGCCCGGGAGAATTCTGATATAGTTCATCCGCAGCTTGCCCGAAATATGCGCGGTAACGATCATATCGTTCGGCAATTTCACCTTGAAAATAGCATTTGGAAGTGCTTCTACGACGACACCTTCAAATTCAATCACATCATCCTTCGGCAAAAATTTTTCCTCCCTGATCGGTATCAAAAAATATTTCGGTGAAAACACACCGTCCTACTATTATAGCGGATTTCACTGTTTTTTGTCAAGTGGAGATTCATCTTAAATCAAACTTTTTGCAAAATTCAGCGATTTCACCATTTGTGAGGCCGGAAACGTCTCTGGTATAGCCATTTTCACCGATATCTGCGATGAAATCGAGATGCACCGGGTTTTTGTGCTTCCCGTTTTCGCGTTTACGGAGCACACCGTCTGCCACGATGACCGGCGCGACGCGGTTTTCCTCATCCAACCCAATAATAAGGAAGATCCGATAGCGGTCGCGGCCTACTCGGGAGCGGACGATCATGCCCGGTTTCGGTTCGAACGGCGGGGTTTGGGGCTGCTGATTCTTGTGAGGCATTCAGTTCACCTTGGTGAGCAGCTCCGGGCCGTTTTCGGTCAGAGCCACGGTGTGTTCATAATGGGCTGACAGCGAGCCGTCGGCGGTTAGTACCGTCCAGCCGTCTGCCAGTTCTCTCACTTCGGGACGTCCGGCATTGATCATGGGTTCGATCGCGATGGTCATGCCGCGGCAGAGTCGAGCGCCGCGTCCGGGTGTGCCGAAGTTAGGGACATTGGGGTCTTCATGGAGATCGTGACCGACGCCGTGACCGACGTACTTCTTGACGGTGGTGCAGCCGTTTGCGACCGCGTAGCCGTCAATCGCCGCGCCGACGTCACCGAGCCGTGCGCCTTCTTTGGCAGCCGCTTCCACGCCGAGTTCGAAGCTCCGTTTGGTCACTTCGATCAGCCGCGCCGCTTCCTCGGAGATATGTCCGACCGGGAACGTGCAGGCGCTGTCGCCGTGGTAGCCGCCGATGAATGCACCGACGTCGATCTTCACGATATCGCCTTCCTCGAGAATTTTCTTATAGGAAGGGATCCCATGAATGACTTCCTGATTCACGGAGATGCAGGCCGATGCCGGGAATCCGCCGTAGCCGAGGAAGGACGGCTTCGCGCCGCACTTCTCGATGTGGTGACGGATCTTTTCGTCGATCTGCTTCGTGGAGATGCCCGGTCTGACGAGCTCTCCGCCGAGCACGAGTGCTTCTCCGGTGATCCGTCCCGCTATGCGCATGAGGCGGATCTGTTCAGGGGTTTTGAGAATGATCATGTTGATACCAGCTTTGTTATGCTTTGGAACGGCAGCAGCGAGGCTTCTTTTCCTCGAGCGCCGCGTTCATTTCCGCGGTCGTATCGGCGAGATCGTCGTGGCCGTGGATGATTTTGAGAAGTTTCTTCGACTGATAGTAATCCTTCAGGGGCTCGGTCTGTTCGTGGTACACGACGAGGCGGCTCTTCACGACTTCGGGATCGTCGTCGGCACGGCGCGTCAGCGGTTCTCCGCACACGCACTTGTCTCCGTTCGGCGAAGGCTTCGATTCGACATGATAGGTGGCACCGCACTTTTTGCAGACGCGGCGGCCGCTCATGCGTTTCATGATGTCGTCGTCCGCGACTTCAATGGAAACGACGTCGGTGATCTTCACGCCCATTTCGTCGAGCGCTTCAGCCTGCGGAACCGTCCGCGGGAAGCCGTCGAGGATGAAGCCTTTCTTGCAGTCGGGCTTCGCAAGACGTGCCTTGATGATGTCGATGACAACGCTGTCGGGAACGAGCTGTCCTTTTGACGTGTAGGCGTTCACCGTTTCGCCGAGCGCGCTGCCGGATGCGATTTCCTCGCGGATGATCGCGCCGGTCGAGATCGCGGGGATCCCGTAGCGTGCGGAGATCAGTTCAGCCTGCGTACCTTTGCCGGCACCGGGTGCGCCGAGCAGGATCAGATTCAGTTTTCTCATGCAAGTTCTCTCTTTCGGGATAGGAATCGTGGTTTCAGCGGGAAAAGGCCGCCGTTTCGACCTTTTTGTCCGCCTCCCCCGGAGACGACGAAAATGAGCAGCCCATTACGAGCGCCCATTTTCGCCTTGGGGGAATCGTTTATCTCACTCAAGGAATCCCTTGTAGTTACGCATGGTCATCTGCGCTTCGATCTCACGGACCGTTTCAAGAACGACGCCGACCACGATGATGATGGAGGAGCCGCCGAATGCCAGTCCGCTGAGGCTGCCGCCCGCGATCAGGTTGATGATCATCGGGAAGATGGCAACGACTGCGAGAAGGATCGCACCGATGAGGGTAATACGATTCAGGATCTTCGTGATGTATTCAGCCGTCGGACGACCCGGACGGATACCGGGAACGGAGCCGCCGTTCTGCTTCAGGTTGTTCGATACTTCAACGGGATTAAAGGAAATCGACGTGTAGAAGTAAGCGAACGCGATGATCAGCACGAAGGTGAGGATCACGTACAGAACACTGCTTGTTCCGAAGAGATCGAAGAACTTGTCCCAGAAGGAGCCTTCTGCCGGATGCGCGAACATCTGGATCGTCGGGATGATGGAGCAGATGGAGGAAGCGAAGATGATCGGCATAACGCCAACCATGTTCACCTTCAGCGGGAGGTTCGAGGCCTGACCGCCGTACATCTTGCGGCCGACTACCTTCTTCGCGTACTGGACGGGGATACGGCGTTCGCTGTTCGTCATCCAGACGATGAAGGCAACCAGCGCGATGGCGATTGCAACAGCGAGAACGGCGATGATGATGCCGGCCCAGACGGGAACGTTCCAGTTGCCGATCTTGCCCTTACCCGATACGAAGTTGATCAGGGAGAGGAAGAAGGACGGCAGACGGGAGAGGATGTTGGCAAACAGGATCATGGAGATACCGTTGCCGATACCCTTGTCGTTGATCTTTTCGGAGAGCCACATGACCAGCGCGGAGCCGGCGCAGTAGCAGGCAATGATGACGACTGCCGGGAAGAATCCGGTGTCGATCAGGAGACCGTAGTTTTTCAGAAGCTGGTAGTAACCGATAGCGGTGATGAGACCGAGCACAACGGTAACGTACCGGGTGATCTGATTGATTTTCTTCTGGCCTTCTTCGCCTTCCTTGGAGAGAGCCTCCAGAGCGGGAATGGCGATGCAAAGCAGCTGCATAACGATGGACGCGGTGATATACGGGTTGATACCGAGCGCGAACAGCGTTGCGTTGGAGAATGCGGAACCGGTCAGAATGTTGAGGTATGCGAAAATGGAGCCGCCCGTTGCCAGCACGGATGCATCAAGTGCAGCGGCGTTGACATACGGAACGGGGATGGCCGTACCGACACGGTACAGTACGAGGATGAGCGCGGTGAATAAAAGCTTCTTTTTCAGATCGGCAATCTTCCAAGCGTTTCGGATTGTCTCAAACACTTTACTTCACCTCGGTCTTTCCACCGGCCGCTTCGATCTTCTCTTTTGCGGTTGCCGAGAAGACCTTTGCTTCAACGGTTAATTTTTTGCTGATTTCGCCGTTGCCGAGTACTTTCAGACCATCGAGCGGCTTACGGATCATACCGCAGGCCATCAGAGCTTCGAGATTGACCGTAGCGCCGTCCTCAAACTTGTTGAGATCGGACACGTTAACGATCGCATAATTGAGAGCGAATCTGTTCTTGAAACCTCTCTTCGGAAGTTTTCTGTACAGGGGGAGCTGACCGCCTTCGAATCCGGGACGGACACCGCCGCCGGAACGAGCGTTCTGACCCTTGTGGCCCTTACCGGCAGTCTTGCCGTTACCGGAGCCAGCACCTCTGCCCTTCCGATAATTCTCTGTTACAGAGCCGGGAGCCGGTGAAAGTTCATGGAGCTTCATGGTTAATCCTCCTTATAGTTTTTTAATGTTTTCGGAGGGCGTTAAGCCTTCTCCACGGATACAAGGTGTGCGAGCACCTTTACTTTACCGTCGATCACGGGGCCTTCTTCGTGGATCACGGAATCACCGATCTTCACGAGTCCCAGAGAAGCGGCCGTAGCCTTCTGGTTCGGCTTGGCGGCGATGAGACTTTTTTTGAGCGTTACTTTAACTTTCATTTCTCATTCTCCTCTCAGCCGATGACCTGTTCTACGCTGATGCCGCGGGTCTTGGCGACCTCGTCGGCAGTACGCAGCGCCTTCAGGCCTTCGAACGTAGCCTTGACGACGTTCGTGGGGTTGTTGGAACGGAGGCACTTCGAACGGATATTCTTGATGCCGGCAAGTTCCACAACGGCACGGACGGTCTTACCTGCGATGATACCGGTACCTTTGGCAGCCGGCTTCAGCAGGACCTTACCTGCACCGAATTCGCCGAGGATCTCGTGCGGAATGGTGCCGTCCTTCAGGGATACTTCGATCATGTTTTTCTTTGCGTCTTCGATTGCCTTACGGGTTGCTTCGGAAACTTCAGCTGCCTTGCCGAGGCCGTAGCCTACGTGACCGTTTTCGTCACCGACGATCATGAGCGCTGCAAAACGAGCAACACGACCGCCTTTTACGGTTTTGGAAACGCGGTTGACAACCACGAGTTTTTCCTTCAGTTCAAGCCCTTCGGGATTGAATCTCTTAGCCATTATTTTTATCCTTTCTCATGAAGCGTAGCCTCATGCTGCCGCCTTTTTCGACAGACAGATTGTTGTTGTGTACAAACCGGAAGTCCGGCCTGCGCGGAATGTGGATGAAGTCTGCCTCTCCCCGGAGGGAGCGGGAATCAGAACTTCAGGCCGCCTTCTCTTGCGCCTGCAGCGAGTTCCGATACACGTCCGTGATAGATATAACCGCCGCGGTCGAAGACCACTTCGGTGATGCCGGCAGCGAGCGCCTTTTCAGCGATCTTCTTGCCGACCTGCTTAGCAGCTTCCTTATTGGAGCCGATTCCTTCGAAATCCTTTTCAATGGTGGAAGCGGAGCAAAGCGTAACGCCCTTGATATCATCAATGATCTGAGCGTAAATGTTGGCGTTGGAGCGGTAAACAGCCAGACGGGGACGTTCGGTTGTACCGGACACTTTGGCGCGGACTCTGAGATGTCTCTTAAGACGCTGCGCGTTCTTATCCTTCTTAGAAACCATTTTTCACGTCTCCTTTCATTATTTACCGGTCTTACCGGCCTTGCGGCGGATGTATTCGCCTTCATACTTAACGCCCTTGCCATGATAGGGTTCCGGCGGTCTCTTGGAGCGGATTTCCGCAGCGATCTGACCGCAGACCTGCTTGTCATAGGACTTTACGATGATGGTGTTGGCATCCGGAACGTCGAACTGTACCTTATCGCTCTCTTCGAAGTAGATCGGGTGAGAGTGGCCGAGGTTCAGAACGAGCTTTTTGCCTTCCTTCGCGGCCTTGTAACCAACGCCGACGATCTCGAGCTTCTTGGAATAGCCTTCGGAAACGCCTACGACCATGTTATTGATCAGGGTTCTCGTGAGGCCGTGGAGCGAACGGGTTTCGTTCTCGTCATCGGGACGGGTAACGGTGACGACGGGGCCGTCAACCTTTACGGTCAGGATCGGAGCTGCCTGATAGGACAGAGTGCCCTTCGCGCCTTTTACGGTGATCAGATTATCTTCTCCAACGGTAACGGTAACGCCTGCGGGAACCGTGATCGGAGCTCTACCAATTCTAGACATTGTTAAACCCTCCTCTTTCCCTTACCAGATGAAGGCGAGCACTTCGCCGCCAACATTTTCGCGTCTTGCCTTCTTATCCGTCATGATGCCCTTGGAAGTGGACACGATGGCGATGCCGAGACCGTTCATTACCTTCGGCATATCTTCGCAGCCTGCGTAAATCCGGAGACCGGGTTTCGAGACTCTGCGGAGGCCGTGGATAACCTTGGACTTGGCGGGACCGTACTTCAGAGCAACACGGATGGTGCCCTGCTTACCGTCTTCGATGACCTGCACGCTCTTGATGAAGCCTTCTTCCAGAAGAATGTCAGCGATGGCCTTCTTCAGATTGGAAGCGGGGATATCAACGGATTCGTGCTTTGCGTTATTCGCGTTTCTGATACGGGTCAGCATATCAGCAATAACGTCTGAGATCTGCATAATGATTTCCTCCTGTCATGCAAGTAATATTGTTCTTGCTGCCATGCAGTTGTGCCGGATCGGCATACTTTGCACGGCCGCTGCCAGCGGTTAAACGTTCGTTTCCTGCCGGCATGGACTTTATACTGAGCGGGATGCGGCGGGCGCGGATGAACCGTTTTTCACCCGGGTTCCGACGCATCACGCGGCCAGTTATGGTTTTGGCGGCCGGAATTACCAGCTTGCCTTTTTCACGCCCGGGATCGCGCCCTTGTAGGCGAGTTCGCGGAAGCAGATACGGCAGATACCGTACTTGCGGAGATAAGCGTGAGGTCTGCCGCAGATTTTGCAGCGGTTGTATTCTCTCGTGGAGAATTTCTGCTCTCTCTGCTGCTTGAGGATCATAGATTTTTTAGCCATTTCTCTCTTCCTCCCTTAGTCCTTTGCAAACGGAGCGCCCATCAGCGTGAGCAGTTCTTTTGCTTCTGCGTCGGTAGGTGCGGTGGTAACGAAGCAGATGTCCATACCACGGATCTTGTCTACCTTGTCGTATTCGATTTCAGGGAAGATCAGCTGTTCCTTGAGACCGAGGGAATAGTTGCCGCGGCCGTCGAAAGCATCGGGATTGATGCCCTTGAAGTCACGGACTCTGGGGAGAGCGAAGTTGAAGAGTCTGTCCATGAATTCGTACATTCTGTCGCCGCGGAGGGTAACCTTCGCACCGATCTTCATGCCCTGACGGAGCTTGAAGTTAGCGACGGACTTCTTTGCGAACGTAGGAACAGCCTTCTGGCCGGAGATGAGGGCGAGGTCGCCGAGAACGGCGTCGATAGCCTTCGCGTTTTCCTTCGCTTCGCCAACACCGACGTTAATGACGATCTTGTCGAACTTCGGGATCTGCATCACGCTCTTATACTCGAATTTCTTCAGAAGAGCGGGAGCGACTTCGTTCTTATATAAGTCTTTCAGTCTTGCAGCCATCGTCTACCTCCCAAATCACAGCTCTGCGCCGCACTTGGTGCAGACGCGGGTCTTTTTGTCGCCGTCGATCTTATGAGCAGCGCGGGTCGCCTTCTTGCACTTGTCGCAGTAGAGCTGCACTTTGCAGGCGTACATGGCAGCCGGAGCTTCCACGATGCCGCCCTGTTCCTGTGCGCTTCTCGGACGGATGTGCTTCTTGACGATGTTGGCGCCTTCGACGATAACTTTGCCTTCCTTCGGAGACACACCGATAACCTTACCGATGGTTCCCTTGGAGTTGCCGGATACGACGATAACGTTATCGCCCATCTTTACATGAAGTTTTTTCATCATTGCTTTAATCCTCCATTAAAGAACTTCCGGCGCGAGGGACAGGATCTTGGTGTACTCGTGTTCACGAAGTTCACGAGCGACCGGGCCAAAGATACGGGTCCCCTTCGGGTTCTTGTCATCAGCGATGATAACCGCCGCGTTTTCATCGAAACGGATGTAGGAACCATCGTTCCGGCGGATACCCTTAACGCTTCTTACGATAACGGCCTTGACTACGTCGCCCTTCTTGACGACGCCGCCCGGCGTTGCTTTTTTAACTGCGCAGACTACTACGTCGCCGATGTTGGCGTAACGTCTGCCGGTGCCGCCCAGAACGCGAATGCACATCAGTTCCTTCGCGCCCGTGTTGTCGGCAACCTTCATTAAAGACTGTTGCTGAATCACTGCTTTTTCCTCCTGTGATTTCTGCCGCGTGCTTTGACGCAGCTTTTCGAGGAGCCGCTTATCCGGCTGTGCGGCAGCGCGCCATAACGCGCTCTCGGGATCCGCCCGACGCGAGTACTCGCCGGATCAGGCAGATGCCGCACCCTCGGTTGAATGATTTTTGAGATTATTTTGCCTTTTCGATGATTTCGACGAGTCTCCATCTCTTGAGCTTGGAGAGAGGTCTGGTTTCCATGCATGCTACGGTATCGCCGACGCCCGCATCGTTGTTCTGGTCGTGAACGTAGATCTTCTTCGTTCTCTTCACGATCTTACCATAAACGGGGTGCTTTACATGGTCTTCGATGGCGACGACGATGGTCTTATCCATCTTATCGCTTACGACTTTACCCACTCTGGTTTTTCTGAGTGTGCGTTCTTCCATTTCTCGTTACCCCCTTATGCTTTCTTCTCGGCGATGATGGTCATCACGCGAGCGATATCCTTCTTGGTATCCGCAATTTTATGGGGATTGTCAAGCTGATTGATAGCGTGCTGGAAACGAAGATTGAAGAGCTCAGTCTTTAAGTCCTTGAGCATAGCTTCCAGCTCTTCATTTGTTTTGTTTCTGAGTTCTGTTGCTTTCACAGCTTAACCCTCCACTTCATTTTCGAGCTGTGCCTTCGTAGCGAAGCGGCACTTGATCGGGAGCTTGTGCGAAGCGAGACGCATAGCTTCCTTGGCGATTTCTTCCGAGACGCCGCCCATTTCGAACATAACTCTGCCCGGCTTGACAACGGCAACCCAGTATTCGGGAGAACCTTTACCGGAACCCATTCGGGTTTCAGCCGGCTTCTCGGTTACGGGCTTATCGGGGAAGATCTTGATCCAGACCTGACCGCCACGCTTGATATAACGGGTCATAGCAATACGGGCAGCTTCGATCTGATTGGAAGTGATCCATGCGGGTTCAGTAGCGACGAGACCAAATTCACCGTTGGTGACTTTGTTGCCACGGAGAGCTTTACCCTTCATACGGCCTCTCTGAACGCGTCTGTACTTAATTTTACCGTTCGGCTGTAACATCAGTTAGCTCCTCCTTCGTCTTTCTTCGGTGCTCTCGGCATTCTGGGAGCTCTCGGCTGATTGTCGGCAGCACCCGGACGCTGACCGTCCCGTCTCGGGAACGGCTTTCTGTCGCCGCGATTGTCCGATCTCTGACCGTCTCTGCGATCTCTTCTCGGGCCGCGGTTGTCTCTTCTCTGGTTGTCGCGTGCTCTCTTTTCGTCAGCGCCGGTCATGGTGCGGGCAACTTCGGAGAGAACTTCGCCCTTGTAGATCCAAACCTTAACACCGATCTTACCGTAGGTGGTGTTGGCTTCCCAGAAACCGTAGTCGATGTCTGCGCGGATCGTCTGAAGCGGAATCGTACCTTCGTGGTAGTGTTCGGTTCTGGCGATTTCAGCGCCGGCAAGACGACCGTTCAGGTTGATCTTGATACCCTTCGCGCCCATCTTCATGGTACGGGAGATGGACTGCTTCATGGCGCGGCGGAAGGAGATACGGCGTTCGAGCTGGTCAGCGATGGACTCAGCAACGAGCTGGGCGTTCATCTCGATCGGCTTGACTTCGAGAACGTTGACGCTTACGGGAGCGCCCGCGATCTTGGAGATTTCAGCCTTGAGCTTGCCGATTTCGTCGCCGGAGCGGCCGATGACCATACCCGGCTTTGCGCAGTGGATATACACCGTGACCTTGCCGGTATTGTCGCGTTCGATCTCAACGGTCGGAACGCCTGCCTTGAAGAGGGCTTTCTTCACGTATTCTCTGATCTTGTAATCCTGAACGAGGACATCACCGAACTTTTCATCGGGAGCATACCATCTGGAATCCCAGTTCTTGATGACGCCGACACGAAGACCATGCGGATTAACTTTCTGTCCCATTATCGACTCCTCCTCATTCTTTTTCAGCCACGCCGATGGTGATGTGGCTGGTTCTCTTTAAGATTCTGTCAGCGGAGCCCTTGCCTCTGGGCATCATTCTCTTCAGCGTCATACCGGGGCAGACATAGCATTCCTTGACGTAGAGCTTTTCGGGATCCATCTGGAAATTGTTGGTTGCGTCGGCAACGACCTTCTGGAGCAGCTTGAGTGCTTCGGGAGAGGCTGCCTTCGGGGTGTTCTTGAGAATACCAACCGCAACTCCGACGTCCTTGCCTCTGATGAGGTCGAGAACGATCTTCACCTTACGGGGAGAGATGCGGATGTGTTTCTGCGTAGATTTCGTTTCCATCTTTTCTTATCCTCCCTCGTAATTATTTACCGTTGTTGGAAGTTTTGCTTCCTGCGTGGCCCTTAAAGGTTCTGGTAGGAGCAAATTCGCCGAGCTTGTGGCCGACCATATCTTCCGTAACGTACACCGGCACGTGTTTTCTGCCGTCGTGAACTGCGATGGTATGGCTTACGAATTCCGGGAAAATCGTGGAGGCTCTGGACCAGGTCTTAAGAACCTTCTTTTCGCCCTTTTCGTTCATTTCGCATACTCTCTTGTAGAGTTTTTCTTCTACAAAAGGCGCTTTCTTCAAACTTCTGCTCATTGTATTCGTCCTCCTTCCTTACTTGCTGTTTCTGCGCTTGACGATCATCTTATCGGTACGAGCCTTCTTGTTACGGGTCTTGTAACCGAGAGCGGGCTTACCCCAGGGAGTAACCGGGCCCGGACGACCGACAGGAGACTTACCTTCACCACCGCCGTGCGGGTGATCGCAGGGGTTCATGACAGAACCGCGAACGGTCGGACGGATACCGAGGTGACGGGTCTTACCGGCTTTACCGATCTTGACGGTGTCGTGTTCGATGTTGCCGATCTGGCCGATCGTTGCCTTGCAGTCAGAGCGGACGTAGCGCATTTCGCCGGAGGGGAGACGGATCATGGTCAGTTCGCCTTCACGGCCCATCAGCTGAGCCTGAGCACCTGCAGCGCGGACGAGCTGGCCGCCGTTGCCGGGATAAAGCTCAATGTTGTGGATGAAGGTACCGACCGGGATGTTTGCGAGCGGAAGCGTATTGCCGGGGATGATATCGGCATTCGCACCGGAGTAAAGAACAGCGCCATCCGTTACACCGACAGGAGCGAGGATGTAGCTCTTCTTGCCGGCTTCGTCCTGCACGAGGGCGATGTAGGAGGTACGGTTCGGGTCGTATTCGATACCGACGACGGTCTGCGCAGAAGTGTTCTGACGCTTGAAGTCGATGATACGGTACTTCTGACGGTTACCGCCGCCTCTGTGACGAACGGTGATTCTGCCGTAGGAGTTACGACCGGCGTTCTTTTTCTTGCTGGCGAGCAGGCTCTTTTCGGGCGTGAACTTGGTGATTTCCTCAAAGGAAGGAACAGACATATGTCTTCTCGCCGGAGTTGTCGGCTTGTATTTAATCGTAGGCATTTGTACTTTCCTCCTTCAATTAGTTCATGCCTTCGAAGAACTCGATGGTCTTCGAGTCTTCGGTCAGCGTAACGATTGCCTTTTTCCAGGTAGCGGTCTTACCCATGGCGTAGCGAACTCTCTTCGGCTTCGCTTTCATGGTGATGGTGTTGACGGCGGCAACCTTGGTGCCTTCAAACATCGTTTCGACTGCCTTTGCGATTTCAGGCTTGGTGGCATCCTTGGCGACTTCGAAGCTGTACTTCTTTGCGCCGACCATATCCATCGAGCGTTCCGTGATGAGCGGTCTCTTAATGATGTCCTGCATGAATTTCATTATGCGTACACCTCCTCGAGTTTTTCTGCCGCAGCCTTGGCTACGATAAAGGAGTCGCAGTTGAGAATATCATAGACGTTCAGGGTATTCGTGAGAGCGACCTTCACGCCGGGGATATTGGCGAAGGAACCGATAACCTTTTCGTCCTTCTCAGCGAGAACGACGAGAGCCTTCTTTGCTGCGCCGAGATCGGCGAGCATCTTGACCATCGTCTTGGTCTTGTACTCTTCGGTCACGATGTTGTCAACGACGATCATTTCGCCGCCTGCAACCTTCGCGGAGAGAGCGGAGATCATGGCGATTCTCTTGACTTTCTTATTGATCTTGGTCTTGTACAGACGGGGCTTCGGGCCGAGAGCGATACCGCCGTGCGTCCACTGAGGAGCTCTGGTGGAACCCTGACGGGCTCTGCCGGTGCCCTTCTGCTTATAGGGCTTCTTACCGCCGCCGGATACTTCCGTACGGGTAAGCGTGGACTGGGTACCCTGTCTCTGGTTGCCGAGGTAGCATTTAACTGCCGCATGGAGGACAGCGCCGTTTACATCGGCTGCGAAGATTGCGTCGGAGAGATTGATCGTACCGACTTCTTTGCCAGCCATATTCATAACTTTCATTTCAGGCATTTTTTCTTCCTCCTTCCGACTCATGCTTTCACGCTGTCGCGGATGAACACGATGCCGCCCTTCGCGCCGGGAACTGCGCCCTTGATCGCGATGAGGTTCTTTTCTGCGTCAACCTTGACAACTTCGAGATTCAGAACAGTGGCCTGTTCGTTACCGTACTGACCTGCCATCTTCTTGTTCTTGAAGATTCTGGACGGGCTGGAGTTAGCACCCATGGAACCGGGCTGACGATGCACAGGGCCTACGCCGTGCGTCATACGCAGCTTGTGGCAGTTCCATCTCTTTACAACGCCGGAATAACCGTGGCCCTTCGTGGTACCGGTAATGTCGACCTTGTCGCCAGCGGCGAAGGTATCGGCGGCTACCACATCACCAACGTTCATCGCGGAGATGTCGTCAAGACGGAATTCCTTCAGGTGACGCTTCACGGAAACGCCCGCCTTCTTGTAGTGACCTGCCATCGGCTTGTTGACCAGCTTTTCGCGGATCTCGCCGAATGCAAGCTGAACGGCTTCGTAGCCGTCCGTTTCAACGGTTTTCTTCTGTGTAATCGCGCAGGGACCTGCTTCGACTACGGTTACCGGGATCACGCTGCCGTCTTCGGCAAAAATCTGCGTCATGCCCAGCTTCTTTCCGATGATACCTTTTTTCATCGAATTTTCCTCCTAAAAATAGGTTATTGGTTGACCGCGCGTAGAATTCGGGTGCCGCCCGACACAGTCAACATGACCCGACCGTCATCAAGCTCGATGCATTGCGCCGGAAAAAGCGCTCCGCCCGATCGCTCTGTGCGGTTTACGGTTTTGGCTTGGGGTTCTGCGGGACTCGCTGTCCCGGGGTTCGGTTAGCTCAGAGTTTGATGTCGATGTCAACGCCGGCGGGGAGCTCGACGGACATGAGAGCTTCGACAACCTTCTGGGAAGGCTTCTTGATCTCGATGAGTCTCTTATGGGTTCTCTGTTCGAACTGCTCACGGCTGTCCTTGTACTTATGAACCGCACGGAGGATCGTTACGATTTCCTTTTCGGTCGGGAGCGGAATCGGACCGGACACTTCGGCGCCGTTGCGCTTTGCGATGTCAACGATCTTT
>JAZUKT010000091.1:0-3160 GCA_045643445.1 Eubacteriales bacterium | reverse complement strand
TCGGCTGAATCCGAAAACTGATTTTATCAACCGAATAAAAAAGGACAACGCCTGTGCGCTGTCCTCTTTTTGTTTTATTCGGATGTCCGTCCGCCCGACCCGAACAGTACCTTCATCGACTCGATGAGGTTCTGATGCCGTATGCCGGTCGCGTCGAAGCGTACGAGTTTGAAGCAGAGCTGCATGATCGGTCCTTCCAGAAACGCGCAGACGATCGTGCCGATGCCGATGGGGCCGCCGAGCAGCCAGCCGATCAGCGTGACCGTCGCCATGATGCCCATGTTGATGAAGCCGACCGGGATTTTTTTGATCCGCTTACCGATGCCGACGAAGAGCGAATCCCGCGGTCCGCAGCCGAGCGCGGCTTTCATGTAAAAGTACTGCGACATGCCCTTGAAGATCATGCCGAGGAGCAGGAGCGCGCCGATCAGTACGGGATTCGTGCATTTCGGAACCCAGCCGAGCCAGTTGAAGAGATCGACGGATTTGCCGACCACGACCGTATCGAGGATCATTCCGATCCCGATCGGCTGGCGGAGGAGCAGATCGAGCCCGATCACGAAAACAGAAATCAGGATGCTCGCTGTGCCGTAGCGGATGCCGAACGTGTTGACGAGACCGAGGGCGAATGAATCCCACGGAGCGACGCCGACGTCGGCCTGCAGTTCAAGATAGATGCCGAATGCGAAGAGAACGAGCCCGGCAGTGGCTAGAATCGTATTTTTTAGAAGAGAGAGGCGCGTGTTGTTCATGACAGATCCTTCGGGATAGGTAAAATTTCGGGATATCTCAGTTGTTCACGACTTCAAAGAAGACGATTTCCGAGCCGATGTCTTCGTTGATCGTCACGGTGATGCCGTTTTCGAGCAGTTCGCGGCCGGTGGCGGTGAAGCTCTGATCTTTCCGTTCGTAGAAGTCCGCGCGATAGGTGAAATCGGGATTCAGACCGCGGATGCTGACGTGCTTTTCGTTGCCGTCTTCGGTGGAGGGCTTGAAGATGAAGAGCGCGCCGCCGATGCCGTTTTCGGGCAGAATATCATAGCCGTACTGAACCGCATCCCAGTGGATTCCGTCCGGACGGGGCAGCGTGTGATAGAAGTTTGCCTCGCGGATGAGCGGCTTGATCTTTTCGTTGTGGAGCGTGATATATTCCGCGCCGCGTTCATAGTAGCAGAGATCGCCCATGATCGGTGCGTAGATCACAGAACGGGCGGCAAAATCAAGGTCGCCATGTCCGGCATAATTCGGATGATTCGGATCGCCGGATTCCAATATAGCGCAAGGCATTTGCAACTGCGCCGGATGGATCATGTACGTTCCGTCATAGAAGGTCGTGCGTAAACTCCAGTAGTTGGCAAAATCGTCACAGTTGATATTGGACGCACGGTGTGCCGTTGCGAAGTCCTTCATGGCGCCGCCGGCCGAGCAGGCCTCATAACGGAACCCGGGGATCGTTTCAAGAAGGAAGTCCACGATCTCAAAGAAGCCGCGCGTATTCCAGTACATCACGTCCGTTCCGAGCGCGTCGTGGCGGTTCTGCCGCGATGACTCGTGGGCAATCGGCTCGTAATCGGTGCGCCACGTGTCGATATGGTTCTCCGTAAAGAACGCGAGCAGTTTGCGCTTTAGATAAGCGACACAATTTTCGTTGCCGAGATCCGCATACGGGCTCTTGGGTGAACAAAACCATTCGGGATGTCCGCGGCCGACCGAAGTCAGCTGATCGTCGGGATCGGACGGGTTTGTTGCCGAATTGTGGAGCAGAACGTAGACTGCCCAGCTGAGGTTGTTTGAATGATACAGGCTGCCGATTTCTTTCATGTCCCAATCGGCCGCGCGGAGTTTCCAGGATCCGGTCGGATTGCCTGTTTCGCCCTTCCACCAACCGTAGTCCCATTTGACAGACTGAACGCCTATTTCCGGCAAGGTTCCCACCGAATCGTTGAACCAGCCAGTCTGAGCATAAGGCTCCTGCGGATCGGCGAGCATCGTCTTCGGCGTTTTCTCAAGCCAGAACCAGCGTTTGAATTCGTTGGAACCGTCGTCAAGATCGCCGTTGTACGTACCGACGTAAATCGGCGGAACGATGAAGTCACCGCCCGACGGAACGACGGTGGAGAACTGCTTCGTCACAACCGAGTTCTGATAGTCGACCGATACGCGCACACCGCCCTCTGTTGCGGAAACGTAAATGGTGTCGGACGTCCACTCAACTGCAACGTACGAGCCGATATCCCCGCCGTCAAGGTATACCATCGGGATATAGCCGTCCTCGTTCCAGTTATAACGGGTGTCGGTGTCGATCGCGATCTGACCGTCCGTCGGTATCTCCATGTGATAGATGCCGGTTCCTTCCGTATAATTCGTAAATCCTTCATGGGCGTGAACGATGTCCATGCCCTCCGCGTAGCCGCCTTCCTTTTTGACGGCAAAGGCTTCCGGCGTTTCGTCAAAGGCGAAGTTCATCACGAACAGCTCGCCGGGGATGACGCGGATCGAATGGGGCTTCGTGTTGACGAGTTTCGCGGAGAATTCGACCGGCCCGGCGATGTCGGTGCGTGCCTTGCAGGTCACGGTGTAGGAGCATCCGGCCGTATCGTCCCAGAAGATCATGCTGAGCTCGCCGGGCAGGGAAAGCGCACGTTCGAACGTCCAGTTGAATTCCTTCTCTGAATCGTCCTTGGCGTCAATTTCCCGGTAGGAGTCCGGCAGGGTGATCGGCGTGCGGAGAATGCGGTTTTCGCCGTCGAACGTCAGCGAATTGATAAAGACCGCGCCGTCTTCGACCGAAAGCCCGGCCGTCACGGAGGCGGTGCCGCATTCCCAGTCATTGTTTTTTGCATATACGGGCGCGACCGTTTTGGCAGTCTGTACCGTTTCTTCGCCGGGCTGAACGGCGTCGTTTTCGTTCGTGCCTTGTCTGCCGCATGAAACCAAAGCGGGAAGCAGCATCAAAGAAGCGAGCAGCAGGGCTGTGATTCTTCTGATAGTCATCATGATTCTCCTTTGACAAATTGGAGATTTAGTCGTTCACGACTTCAAAGAAGACGATTTCCGAGCCGATGTCTTCGTTGATCGTCACGGTGATGCCGTTTTCGAGGAGTTCACGACCGGTGGCGATGAAACTCTGGTCTTTCCGTTCGTAGAAGTCCGCGCGGTA
>JAZUKT010000090.1:0-6722 GCA_045643445.1 Eubacteriales bacterium | reverse complement strand
CTTGATTGCTTCGTAAAGCTGGACCTTGGGGTCGGCGGGGAAGTCTGCGCCGATCTGCTTCTTGTATTCGGCCTTGAACTGTTCTGCAAGTTCCTTGAGGTCCTGTGCAGTGAGGTCCACGTCATACTTAACACCCTTCTTTGCCTTCATGGCATCGATGAGCTGCTCGAAATATTTCTTGCCGACTTCCATAACGACGTCGGAGAACATCTGGATAAATCTTCTGTAAGAGTCGTAAACGAATCTCTCGAACTTGGGATCGGGGTTGCCCTTGATCATTGCAGCGACAACCTCGTCATTCAGACCGAGGTTCAGGATGGTGTCCATCATGCCGGGCATGGATGCTCTGGCGCCGGAACGGACGGAAACGAGAAGCGGGTTCTTGAGATCGCCGAACTTTTTGCCGTTGATCTTTTCCATCGTTTCGACGTTCTTCATGATCTCAGCCATGATCTCGTCGTTGATCTGTCTGCCGTCTTCGTAGTACTGCGTGCAGGCTTCGGTCGTGATGGTGAAGCCCTGGGGAACCGGAAGACCGATGTTGGTCATTTCCGCGAGGTTAGCGCCCTTGCCGCCGAGGAGCTCACGCATCTGAGCGTTGCCTTCGGAGAACAGGTAAACATACTTCTTTGCCATGAAAAAATGTACCTCCGCTAAAGTATATAAAAGATTTTGGTGACGGTGGTTTTTGCGGTACCGTCGGGGTTCCGACAGCTATCGCAAAGGATATTATACCATAGTTTTCTCAAAATTTCTACCCATACGTTCCAATTTTTCTAACATTTACGAAATGTTTACTTTTTGGGGTTGGTTCTGCGTTCTTTTTGGGGGATTTGGTAGGAAAGTCTGCGGACTTTCCTGTTTTATTTTTGCCCTTCTCGGGCGGCGCACAAGAGGTGTTCGCGCGACACCTCTTGTGAATCACCCGCGCCAAAAGAGGAACCGTCGCAAGCGACATGGTTCCCCTTTTGGATTTTCTCTCCTGCCGGCTCCCGCCGGAAATGAAGTTTTAGGGACAGGTCGGAGGCGAGCAAAGAGCGTTTGCTCATGAAGCGAGTGCAGAGCAAAGTTTTCATAACGGCAAAGCCGAGAGCGTTAGGTATTCTGTAAGATCCGTGTGAGAACGCTACTAACCCGCTGAAAGTGCGCCGTGTCTGCCCGCGGGGGGTCCCCGCACGGCAAAGCCGAGAGCCATAGGTATTCTGTTGATATATATAACAAAAGCGTTAGGAAACCGAACGAACGGTATAATCCTAACGCTTTCGTATTAACTTTGTTTATCCTATTCCATTCAGAAGTTTTCGCCAGGCCTTTTCCAAAAGGCCGCGTACTCCTTGCCGCGTACTCCTCGTCCCCTTCTTAGTGGATGATGCTGGGATCGCCGTGGTAAGCGGGCAGGGCGTGCGGGCGAACGATCTCACCGCCGGACTCATAGGAGTCGATAGCGGCGAAGATATATTCCATGGTAGCGAGGGCGTCGCGGCCGGAAGCACGGAGATGTTCGAGCGGCACCTTATTATAGAGATCCTCGTAGTAGGCGTGGATTCTCGTCGGGAAGGTGGAGTTGAAGTCCGTGATGCCCGTGTTGGTCACAACGGGATCCTTGCCCTGTTCCCAGTACGTCAGTTTTTCGACGCAGTTTTCGATGCAGAACGTGCCGCGGGTACCGGCCAGTTCGAACGACCACCAGCCGCCGAGACCGAACATGGCGTCGCCGCGCTGAGAAAGCAGATAGCCGACCGCGCCGTTCTGGAACTTCATGTGGATCGACTGGATGGAGAGCATCAGATCTTCAGACTGACGGCGCGCACCGGGCTTCTCCATGAATGCCTGAATGTGCGTGATATCGCCGCAGAAGTGACGCATGACGGAGAACGGATGCGTCAGGAACGCCTTTGCGTGGGAGTAGGGCATCTGCCAGCGGGAGTTCTTGTCAGCGCGGCATACGTTGACGGAAGAGCCGTTGAAGCCGACCTTCGTCATGGCGTAGACCTGCTCGCCGACCTTGCCGTCTTCGATCAGCTGATCCGCCTGGAAAGCGGGCTCGGAGAAGAAGTGGTTGAGGTTGCAGCCGAGGTACAGACCCTTCTTTGCGGCGTAATCGACCATTTCGCGGGCTTCTTCGATGCGGTTCGAGATCGGCTTCTCGACGAGGACGTTCTTGCCGGCGTCGAGGGCTTCGATCGTGGGCTCGTAGTGCCAGGAGCCGTTTTCAAAACCGGAGGTCGTCACGTGAACGACTTCGATCTCGGGCATGGCCTTGAGCATTTCCTTCACGCAGTAGAAGGCGGGCACGCCGTATTTTTCGGCAGTCTCATCGGCGAGGCCGCGGTTGACGTCGCAGACCGCTACGAGCTCGGCGTACGGATCGCTCTTGATGCTGTCCATATGGATGTGACCGATGCCGCCGAGACCGACGACGGCAGACTTGAAGATTTTTTCCATGATAGTATTCCTTTCGGGATGTGAAATTCTTGATCAGTCGGGCTGGGCGTTCTTGCGGTAGGAGGCAGGCGGCAGGCCGACCGTCTGCTTGAAGACGCGCGAGAAGAGGGATACGTCGGAGAATCCGGTCGCCTCCGCGATTTCGGAAATGGAGAGCGAACTCGTGCAGAGCAGCTCCATGGCCTTGGCGATGCGGAATTTGCGGACGTATTCGGAGGGCGTCATGTGCAGGGCGCTCTTGAATTTGCGGGTCATGTAGTCGGGCGAGAGGCCGGTGACCGACGAGAGATCCGCCATCGTGATGCTGCAGCCGTAGTGGCTGTCGATGTAGCAGAGCACCTTGTACACGTATCCGTAGTAGTCGTCGGCGCTCGCCGGATGGCTGTCCCACTGTTCCTCGTACATTCTCGCGTAGCGGAGCAGGAGAGAGGAGAGCCCGACGCGCATCGCACATTCCCAGCCGGTCCTGCGTTCGCGGTGTTCGTCGTACAGCTCGCGGATGGCGGACTCGATGGCGCGTCGCTCCGTCACCGGGACGTGCAGAAGGCGAATGCCCTGCCGCGGCGTCCGGTCGGAGGAGAACATCTCGCTGAGTCCCGGCAGAACGGAAAGCCGGTCGAGAATGCCGACGAGCTCTTCCGGGTGGAAAATGAGATTATAGACTTTGTTTTCGTAGGCGTTGATGTAGGAATGCTCCTCGCCGGGGCGGACGAAGAAGAAGTCGCCCGACACAAGGATGTTGACCGTTCCGTTGGCGGCGTGGAGCGTAAAGCCGTCCGCCACGTACACGATCTCGTAGTAATCGTGCGAATGGGTCTCGACGCGGCCGTTGTGGGTGGCGATAATGACGTCGATGCGGGGCTCACCGTCCGGGAGAGACCCCATCTGGAAAATCTCGGCCATGGATGCGCTCCTTTCGTTGGATTATTCGGTAATATCCTTCACCTGTACGACGGCGCCGCCGTTGTCGTTCGATTTGATCATGGCGTGGATCACGCGGGAGGCTTCGAGGCCTTCGCGTCCGCTGCCGTCAATTTCCTCCGGCTTCGCACCGGCGGCAACCTGATCAATGAACGAGTGGATGCGGTCGCGGAACGTGTCGTAGAAGTTGTCGAACCGGCCGGGGCCGTCGAATACGGGATTCGTGTAGACTTCCTTGACGGGAGAACCGGCGGGATAGAGGATGGCTTCGCGCCACATATCCTCGAACGTGAAGCGTCCGTCTGTTCCGGCGACCTCGCAGCGCTCCATCGGATGGCCGCGTTTGATGTCGTAGGAGGACGTGAGATGTCCGACCGCGCCGCATTCAAAGCGCATGGCGGTGGACTGCGTTGACCAGATATCGCGTCCGGGCGCCTTCATCGCAAAGGTGGAGACTTCCCTGATCGGGCCGCAGAAATACTGCATGATGTTGACGGAGTGCGGATTGAGCGCCTTCAGATGATAGTTGACCGAATCGAGCGGCATGAACTTGCCGATCCAGAGCGCCATATTGCAGAAGAGCAGCGAACCGAGGCGGCCGTCCTCCTGCCATTTTTTAGCCTGACGGGCGGCCGGTGTGAACCGATGGTTCATGTCGATGCCGTAGCAGAGGCCTTTTTTCTCCGCGAGCTCGACCATTTCAGTCGCGTGCCGCAGATCGTTCGAGATCGGTTTTTCGCCGAGGACGTGGCAGCCCGCTTCGAGCGCCTCGATCGTCGGCTCGTAGTGATCGCTCGAATATTCGTATCCGCCGGTCGCAACGGAGCAGATGTCGGGCGCCATGGCTGCGAACATTTCGGTGGCTTTCGTGAAGTAGGGCACGCCGAATTTTTCTCCGGCGGCGCGGGCAAGCTCGGGTACCCGATCGCACACGGCGACGAGGGTGGCTTTATCGGATTCGGTATAGGCTCTGGCGTGGCGGTGGCCGATCTGTCCCATGCCGACGACGACGGATCTTAACATTTGATACGGCCTCCTTTGGCTGGTGTGAGATTACATATCGACGCCCATGGCGTTCAGTTTATCCTGGAGTTTCTGTGCGTCTTCGGGATTGCCGATATGGAGATTTTCGTATGCTTCTTCGGAAGAGACGAACGGACGGCCGAAATCGTTCCAGTCGAGGTTCGTGTACATCGGATTCGGATGGCCGACTTCGGCTTCTCTCTTTTTGATGTGCGCTTCCATGCGGTTGCGGAGGAATTCGACGACCTCGGGCATCTCGTCGGCGAGGTTGTGGTTTTCTCCGGGGTCTTCGATGAGGTTGTAGAGTTCCACCGGCGGCTTGAAGTGGAAGTCAGGCTCGAGCGCGACGATGAGCTTCCATTCGGGCGTTCTCCAGCCGTGCTTGCGCATCCACGTTGCTTCGGTGATGTAGAATTCGGGTTCTTCGCGGATCTCTTCGCCGCGGATCGCCTTCGTCATGTCGCGTCCGTCGAACTTGATGCCGGGATCAATGCCGATGACGGAGAGCAGCGTCGGGAGGATATCCTTTTCCTGCGTGATGTTGTCAACGTGGCCTTCGTAGTTGAAGCCCGAATACTTGAACGCGAACGGAACATTCAGGACGTTATCGTAAATGGAGTGATGGTCGAAGTAGCAGTCGTGATCGTAGAGCGTTTCGCCGTGGTCGGAGGTGAAGACAACGAGCGTGTCG
Source organism: Eubacteriales bacterium (assembly GCA_045643445.1). Classification (GTDB taxonomy): domain Bacteria; phylum Bacillota; class Clostridia; order Oscillospirales; family CAG-272; genus UMGS1696. The sequence continues at coordinate 1,642 of JAZUKT010000090.1, read as the reverse complement.
TCCTCGAGACCGAGCTCCTTCAGACGGGTGAGGATGTGGGCGATGCAGGTGTCCATGTAGGCGACGGAAGCGTCATACTGAGCCACGATGTATTCGGGGTCGGTGCAGCCTTCCGGGAACCAGGTGACGAAATAATCGCGGAACGGCTTGAATTCGTAGACCGGCTTCATCTTCTTGTTGTTCGGGTCGAATTCGTTGCCTTCGTAGAACATTCTCGTGTAGGGTTCCTTCGTGTAGTAAGGAGAATGAGGATCCATGTGGCGCATGAAGAGCATCCACGGCTGATCCTGCGCGGCGAGACGTTCGAGTTCGGGGATGGCGACCTTGTTCAGTTCTTCCGCTTTATCGGGGTTCCAGTCGCGGTATTCGATGATCTTGTCCGCTCCCCGGCATTCGTGACCGCCGATGTACGTCGTCGTGTAGCCGTAATCGTGAAGGATTTCGGGCATCGTGCGGACGGCGTCCGTGAGCGGGCCCTTATGACGGAGCGCCACGCAGTCGGTGGAGAAGCAGTCCATACCGGTGAGCATGGAGGCGTAGCCGGGCGTCGTCGGGATGGACGGGCTGTACATCTTGTCGAATACAACGCCGCCGTTTTCGATGTAGTTGTCGATGTTCGGGGTAGTCAGGCGGTCGTAGCCGTAGAGGGACATATGGTCGCTGCGCAGGCTGTCGATGCCGAAGAACAGAATGTTCGGATATTTCTTTGCCATGTCAAATCTCCTTAAATTTTCGTTATGTCGATGGTGTTTGAGACGGAATTACCGTGCGCCGAGCATTTTGAGGTAGGTGTTCATGCAGCCGTAGGATTCGGCGGCGATGATGGTGGCGTTCTGATAGGTCTGGGGAGCGCCGATGACTTCGAGACAGACGGGGCCGTCGTACTTCTGATCGACCATGGCCTTGAAGTAGCCGTAGAGGTCGATGTCGCCGACGCCGCAGATCTGATCCATCGGAGCGCCGGGATTCGGGCCGGGACCCTTGCAGTCGCGGATGTGGATGTGCTTCATGCGGGAGAGCACCTGCGGCAGCGCGAGCGCGGGATTTTCGCCGGCACGGTGGATGTGGGACGGATCCATGTCCACGCCGAAGTTCGGGTTTTTGATCGCTTCCATCATGCGCAGCGTCGTGGGCGTCGAGTAAACGGCACAGCCGACGTGGGCCTTGCAGCAGAGCGTGACGCCGAAGCCTGCGGCATCTTCCGCGAGACCGGCAATGATCTCAAGCTGCTTCTTGACGGAATCCTCGTTGTTCATTTCGCCGCCCGGGCCGATGTTGACGATCGGGATACCGATTTCGGCCGCAGCCTCGAAAGCCTTGTGCAGACGTTCGGGATCCTGGCAGGCCACTTCGGTGGAGAGGAACGGGAGATCGAGTCCCTTCGAGATGGCGACGAGCTCGTCCTTCTGGGCGCGCCAGTTGTCGAGGTCGAGATGCTCGCACATCCCGCTGATGGCGGAGATTTCGATGCCGTCGTATCCGCATTTCTTGACGGCTTCGGCGGCCTTTTTGAAGCTGAACTTCTTGAAGAGCACCGAGTTGACACCGAGTTTGATCATAATATAGACCTTTCCTTTCTTCGGCATTTTGCCGGTTCTTTGAATTTGACGCCGACCACGGCGGCAAAAGGCAAATATGCGGT
>JAZUKT010000089.1:0-6377 GCA_045643445.1 Eubacteriales bacterium | reverse complement strand
CTTCCGCTGCCGGGGGCAGAGAAAGGAAGACACTTTTCAACTCAGCGGTCAAAAATCCGTGAGAGCGCCCCCGCTCGAACAAGGATTTTTGGGCACCGCGAGGTGGGCAGGTCGCCGGAAAGGCCTCTTGTGCGCCGCCCGAGAAGGGCAAAAAATAATAACAGGAAAGTCCGCAGACTTTCCTACCAATCCCCACAAAGAAAAAGACAGAAAACCGCGCGGAGTTTCCGTATTATATCTTGACTTTACCTATCTAAAGTAGTATAATGAAACGTAGTATGTTTTTCGCCCGGCAGCCGGTCGGGGAAGAAAAACGTATTCTCGACGAATATTCATCCATACTCCACCGGAGTATTGAACCCGCAGAATCGGACACCGCAAAAAGGAGGTGCGAAATGACCGAAATTACCAAAATTATCTTGGCCGCTGCCATCAGCGGTATCGTATTCCTCATCATCGGACTCATCATCGGTGATCTCCGCCGCAAAAAGGCCGACTCCAACGAAATCGGCAACGCGGAGGCACAGGCACGCAAGATCCTCGAAGACGGCATCAAAGCCGCCGACAGCCAGAAAAAAGAAGCACTGCTTGAAGCAAAAGAAGAAATCATCCAGACCAAAAACGAATTTGAACTGGAACTCAAGGAACGCCGCAACGAGCTTTCCCGTCAGGAACGCCGCGTAGCGTCCAAGGAAGAAAACCTCGACCGCAAAACCGAAGCCCTCGAAAAGAAAGACGAAGCACTCAGCCAGAAACTCAAGGAAGCCGCCGAACTGAACGAAGAGATCGAAAAGATCAAGGCTCAGCAGACCGAAGCGCTCCAGAAAGTCGCCGGCATGACCGCCGAAGAAGCGACCGAACGGCTCCTCGCTCAGCTTGAATCCGAAATCAAGCACGAACAGGCCATGAAGATCGCCGAACTCGAAGAACAGTTCCGCGAAGACGCCGACGAAAAGGCACGCGAGATCATCGCCACCGCCGTCCAGCGCTGCGCAGCTGATCACGTTTCCGAAATCACCGTGACCGCCGTTCCGCTGCCGAGCGAAGAGATGAAAGGCCGCATCATCGGCCGCGAAGGACGCAACATCCGCACGATCGAGACGCTCACCGGCGTTGACCTCATCATCGACGATACGCCTGAAGCGATCACCGTGTCGAGCTTTGATCCCGTCCGCCGCGAAGTCGCCCGCCTCGCACTCGAAAAACTCATTTCCGACGGCCGTATCCATCCGACCCGCATCGAGGAAATGGTCGAAAAGGCACGCCGCGAAGTCGAGACCACGATCAAGCAGGCCGGCGAACGTGCCACCTTTGATACCGGCATCCACGGCGTTAATCCCGAGCTTATCAAGCTGCTCGGCCGCCTGAAATACCGCACGAGCTACGGCCAGAACGTACTCGCGCACTCCATTGAAGTCTCCCTGCTCTCCGGCGCGATCGCAGAAGAGCTCGGCGTAGACAGCACCGTTGCCCGCCGTGCTGGTCTGCTCCACGATATCGGCAAGGCGCTCACGCAGGAAGTCGAAGGTTCCCACGTACAGCTCGGCGTAGAGATCGCCCGCAAGTACAAGGAATCGAAGGAAATCATCAACGCCATCGAGGCGCACCACGGCGACGTCGAAGCGCAGTCCACGACCGCTCTGATCGTTCAGGCAGCCGACGCGATCTCCGCGGCTCGTCCCGGCGCACGGCGTGAAAATCTTGAAAACTACATCAAGCGGCTGACGAAGCTTGAAGAAATCGCAAGCGAGTTCGAAGGCGTCGACAAGACGTTCGCCATCCAGGCAGGCCGCGAGATCCGCATTATGGTGAAGCCCGAAATCGTGAACGACGATCAGATGACGATCATTGCGCACGAAATCGTGAAGAAGATCGAGGACGAGCTCGAATACCCGGGTCAGATCAAGGTTCACATGATCCGCGAGAGCCGCGCCATCGACTACGCGAAATAAAGGCTCGCAAAACAAACGAAAGAAAAAGCGCTCGGACGATGATCCGGGCGTTTGCTTTTGCTTTCGTTTTTGGGGGGCAGGAAAACCTGCGGACTTTCCAACAATAATCTCAGAAAAAAGAAAAGAAAAAAGACACCCGAAGGTGTCCTTTTTTCGTCCAGCGGTACAGGGATTCGAACCCCGACATACAGAGTCAGAGTCTGCTGTGCTACCTTTACACAATACCGCTATGATCAGCTTTCGCCGACAAGTGGTATTATAGCAGACCGGGCACCGTTTGTCAAGGGGATTTTTCAAAAAAAGCGAATTTTTACCGCGGGAAATCAGGAAATCAGATCACGTAGGCCTCGCCGGTCGGAGAGAGCGGATGCCCCGTGCGGAATCGCTTCTCCACGTCCCATGCCGTTTCGCCGGGATCGGGTACGTAGACGCGGATCCGGTTCGGCCGCTCCGTGATCGCCTCGCCATCCGGCACGACGGACGTGACCGCCTCAACGGGCGTGACGGCAAGCAGCGCCGCGGATAGTGCCAGCTCCGCCGTCAGCGTCAGCGTGTCGCCGTCCGCGCGTATGGCAAGATCCGTCACGTCTGCGCGCGTGTGCCCGATCACGGATTCCGTATCCGGCGCGCCCGAGAGCGCTTCCCATTCGTACCGCAGCGGCACGGTCACGTCCTCCGTGATCGCCTCGCCGCCGCCGACCGATACCGCCGTCAGCCGCACGTTCCCGCCGAGGATCGCCTTGCCGTCCGCCACTTCGGCTTTTTCGACGGACCCGGCGCCCCATCCGGTCAGCGGCATCATCCCGGGGCGCAGCTTCATCGTCGCCGATACGGTCAGCCGCCCGTTCAGGACCGCCGCCGGTCGGAACGCCTGAAACGCCGTGCGCGTCACCGCATCCGGCCGCCCGGGCAGATACGCATCCGCGGCGATTTCGGCGTCCGTCTGCCGCAGCGCGCACAGGTCGAGATCGTACTCCATCCGCCACCGCAGGATCCCGCCGTCCTCCGCGTTCACCTCCGTCATGACCACCTCTCCGAAGGCGGCGAGCGGCGCGTCATCTCCGCAGGCGTCCGGCAGCGGCACCGTTTCCTCGATCGGCGCGCGGCTCCGAGCCGTCACGTATTCGCCCTCCGGCGTCAGGAGCAGCAGCGTCAGATAGGCGTCGCCTTTCACGATGGCCAGCCGCGTGCCGGGCGATTGCCGGGCGTCCGAAAGGCAGAGCGCCCCGTGCGCCGCGATGATTTTGTCGCCCTCGCGTTCCCGCAATTCGCCGTTCGTCTCCGCCGACTGCCGTACCTCGCAGAACGACGCGGTACGCACCGTTTTGTCGAGCCGCCGGACGGATTCCTCCGTGTGCAGCGAGGCGTCGGACGGCTTCTCGGAGAGCAGATTCAGCTTCACCCGGGCGGCGAGGGAGAGACGACGCGGCGCTGTCACCCGGACGGTCGGATTCTCCGCCGTGACCGAGAGAGCGAGATCGGCGGCCGTGTAGCGGTCTCCTTCTTCGCCTTCGCCGAGCGGGATCGGGCACGACCAGCCCACCGTGCGGGTGAGACAGGCGATCTCGCCGTCCGCGCCCGTGTAGTAGAGGAAGAACGTGACGCCGCCGTCCGCTTCCAGCTGATCCGCCGAGAGATATTTTCCGTCCGTCACGGCGGAAACGGTCACGCCGATCACGCGCCGGATCTCCGGCAGATAATCGGGCACGGTGACCTCGTCCGATACGTCGGCGCCCGTGTTCGTATCGAACCGTTTCGTATAAAGAATGGATGATGACATATTGGTCTCCTTCGTTCGTTTCCTTCGTTCGCTCCATTCTATGCGGGACGCGCGCGGAATATACCCGGTGTCGGATCGGCGGCCGCCTGCATAGACTGTCGGTAGGAAACAACGCAAAGAAAACGGACGACGAGAACGGAGGAAAACATGAAACCATTATCCATGCTTGAAGTAGGCGAAACGGCGGCGGTAGCGTCGGTCCGGGACATGGGACGCGGGATCGGCGGGCGGCTCGGCGACCTCGGCTTTACGAAGGGAACGGCGGTGCGCTGTACGATGCGTTCTCCGCTCGGCGACCCGACGGCGTATCTGGTGCGCGGGACGGTGATCTGTCTCCGGCGGGAGGACGCGGCGGCGATTCTGACGGATGCGGAGGGCTTGTCATGATCACCTGCGCACTGGCCGGAAATCCGAACGTCGGAAAGAGCACGGTATTCAACGCCTTCACGGGGCTCAGACAGCACACGGGGAACTGGTCGGGCAAGACGGTGGGGCTGGCGGAGGGCCGATTCGAGTGGGGCGGCGAAGTCGTGCGGCTCGTGGATCTGCCGGGTACTTATTCGCTGACGGCGCATTCGCCGGAGGAAGAGGCGGCGCGGGATTTCATCACCGACGGGCGGCCGGACGTGGTCGTCTGCGTCTGCGATGCGTCGTCGCTCGAACGGAATCTGATTCTCGCACAGCAGACAGCGGAACGGGCGCGGCGGCTGGTGCTCTGCGTGAATCTGATCGACGAGGCGAAAAAGAAGGGCGTGACGGTGGACGCGGAACGGCTGTCGGAAGCGCTCGGGTGTCCGGTGGTGCTGACGGCGGCGCGGCGCGGACAGGGACTGGACGATTTGAAAACGGCGATCGTGGAGGCGGCGCACGCACCAGAGCGGGAAACGGCGTCTGTCTGCGCGTCCTGCGGCGGCTGTGACGGCTGTGCGGCGGAGCGATTCAGTCGTCATGCGGCGGAAATTGCGGCGGCGTCCGTTCGGATGGCGGCGGATCCGACGCGGCGCGACCGGGCGGTTGACCGGCTTCTCTGCGGCCGCTTTACGGGGATTCCGCTCCTGCTCGGGCTGATGACGGCGCTTCTCTGGCTGACCGTGAAGGGAAGCGGGGTGCTGTCCGGGTGGCTTGACGCTTTCTTCGGCTGGCTGCTGCCGATCGTGCGGGCGTTTTTCGCGCGGTTTCTGCCGGAGATGGCAGTCGGGGCGCTCTGCGACGGTGTGCTCTCGACGGTGGCCGCCGTGATCGCCGTGATGCTGCCGACGATGGCGGTGTTCTTTCCGCTGTTCACGCTGCTCGAGGATATCGGGCTTCTCCCGCGGGCGGCGTTCAACCTCGACCGATGCTTCAAGGGCTGCGGCTCGTGCGGCAAGCAGTCGCTCACGATGATGATGAGCGTCGGCTGTACGGCGGCGGGCGTTACGGGATGCCGGATCATCGACTCGCCGCGGGAGAGGCTGATCGCCGTGCTGACCGCGGGATTCATGCCGTGCAGCGGGCGGCTGCCGCTTCTGGTCGCCGGGCTCGGATTGCTCGGTCTGCCGGGCGGATGGACGGCGCTCGGGTTGGTGGCGCTTTTTCTCGCCGCCATCGGGATGACGCTCGGCGTGTCGAAGCTGCTCTCCGTGACGGTGCTGCGCGGGCAGACGGCCGGATTCACGCTGGAGCTGCCGCCGTATCGGGTGCCGAAAATCGGGGAGACGCTGGTGCGCGCGTTCCTAGAGCGGACAGGATTCGTGCTTGGCCGTGCGGTGACGGTGGCGGCGCCGTTCGGGCTCGTAATCTGGCTGACGCGGCAGATCACGGTCGGCGGAGAATCGCTCTGGTCGGTGCTGACGGCGGCGCTTGATCCCGTCGGGCGGATCGCGGGCATGGACGGGGTGCTGCTGCTCAGTTTTCTGTTCGCGTTCCCGGCGGCGGAGCTGATGCTGCCGCTTGCGCTGGCGGGATCGGCGGAGAGCGGGCTGGCGGCGGCGTTTGCGGCGAACGGATGGGGCGGCGTGACGGTGCTTTGCGTCGTGGTGTTTGCGCTGTTCCACTTTCCGTGCGCCGCCGCCTTGATGACGGTGAAGAAGGAGACGGGGCAGATGCGGTGGGTGTGGCTCGCGGCGCTTCTGCCGACCGGGATCGGGTATGCGCTATGCTGCCTGATCCGGCTGGGGGCGGCGCTTTGCGGACTTGGTTGACGGCGGACAAAATAACGGTTGTTTTCCGGCCGGATCTGTTGTATAATAGGGATAATAAATGATACGACGGATAGGAGACGGCGGCGTGACGGAAGCGGAAAGAGAAGAAAAGATCCGCCTGGCGCTCGAGGCGTGGGAGGAGATTCCCGCGGGGCTGACGGCGGCGGAGGCGGATGAATACTGGATGGCGGCGGCGCTGAAACTGGCGCAGATGGCGGCGGATGAGGGCGAAGTCCCGGTCGGGTGCGTTATTGTGCGCGACGGGCGGATCCTCACGGGGGATTATAACGGCCGCGAAGCGACGCACGATGCGACGGCGCACGCGGAAACGGCGGCAATTTCGGCGGCCTGTCGGAAGCTCGGCGGATGGCGGCTGACGCGGTGTACGCTGTACGTGACGCTCGAGCCGTGTCCCATGTGCGCAGGCGCGATCTGGAATGCACGGGTGCCGCGTGTCGTCTTCGG
>JAZUKT010000088.1:0-1983 GCA_045643445.1 Eubacteriales bacterium | reverse complement strand
ACCCCGCTTGAATCCGGCGAGTCCGGCGAAACTGAAACAAACACTACGCAAACGAGCGCAGACGGCTTGCTCATCGTCGGCGAGGATGCGGATTACGCGACGCTTGCGGATGCTGTGGCGGAAGCGAAGACGCTGCGGCAGGGCGGATATGCCGAGCCGATCACGATCGCGCTGTGCGGCGGCGAGCATTTTGTCGAAGAAACGGTTCTGCTCGACGAGAGCATCCCGAATCTGACCATCGAGCCGCTTGACGGAGCGGAAGCTTCGCTCATCGGCGGCTACCGCGTCACGGACTGGCAGGATGACACCTTCAACGGCGTCGATTGTCTCTCGGCTCCCGTGCGGAACGAGGATTTCATCGACTTTATCGTAAACGGCTCCCGTGCGGATCGGACGCGCTGGCCGGCTGAAGGCAGACTCACAGTAAAGGAAGTTGCCGATGTCGGCGGCAGATGGGACTACGGTTCTGACTGGTTCGTGGCCGACGACGGAGATCTCCCCGAATTGCGCAATCCCGAGCGCGTGATCGTCAATTTCCATCACAAATGGATCGACGAGAATTCACCGATCGCTTCCTATGATCACGAAACGGGCGTTCTGACGATGCGGTACTGCACGCAGTTTGCCATTCCGACAGGCGACGGCTACTGGCTCGAAAACGTTGCCGAGGCATTTGACGCGCCCGGCGAATGGCATGCCGACGGCGGCCGCGTTTACTATATCCCGCGCGACGAGAGCATTACGGCTGACACAATCGCCGCATATGTTCCGACGACGGCGAAGCTCTTCGATGTCCGCGGCACGACCGACAGCCATGCTTCCGGCATCACGATTCGGAACCTCACCCTCACCGTCGGCAAAAGCGATTACGTCTCGCCGCTCGGCCGTCCGGAACGCACCGAATATTCCGAATATGCGACGGACGGGCAGGCGCTCTACCTGGCAGACGGCTTCGTCTCCTTCCATTATGCCGATGACTGCACCGTCGAGGGCTGTGACTTCACAAGCTACGGCCTCTACGGCGTGAACATCGACGTCGGCAGCCATCACATCGACGTGAAGCACTGCCTCTTCTATGATGGTGGCGCGGGCGGTGTGAAGATCGCCGGCACGACTTCCGATCACGGTGCTGACTCAACGACTCACAATACGGTCGCCGACTGCACGATCACGCATGGCGGACGCTGCCACAACGACGGCTGCGGTATTCTCATGTTCTATACCTCGAACAACACGATCGAGCATAACGAAATTTCCGATCTCTATTACAGCGGCATTTCGCTTGGCTGGGGTTGGGCGTTCTACGACGATCCGACGATGCACGATAATCTCATCACGAAGAACCACATCTACGACATCGGGCAGGGCGAACTATCCGACCTCGGCGGCATCTATACCATGTCCTCGCAGCCGAACACGGTCATCTCCTATAACCTGATTCACGACGTCACGCACGAAGTGTACGGCTCACGGGCATTCGGACTTGACGCCTGTACGGCCGGCGTGATCATTGAGAACAACATCTGCTACAACTACGGCACAACGGCGCTCGGCAATTCGATGGGAGAGAACAACATCGTCCGCAATAATATTTTCGTTGCGGGTGACGGCGGCCTCTTCGACGACGCGACCATGGAAAAAGAGCATACGCTTTCCTTTGAGCACAACATTTTCGTTTCCGAAGGGAAGCCGCTCCATGACATCAACCGCAGTACGCTGGCGCAGAAATTCGTCACCTCGTCGAACAACCTCGTTTATGAGCGGATCCTTGATGAACCGATCGGGGCGATCTTCAGCACGGACAATAAATCGTGGACGCTTGAGCAGACGCATAAATTCTTCGGCCTCGAGGAAGGCTCCATTGCAGCCGATCCCGGATTTGCCGATTTCGACAATCACGATTTCACGCTGGCCGAGGATTCGCCCGCTCTGGACGTCGGCTTCGTGCCGTTTGATCTTTCCGACGTCGGCCCGAGAAAATAA
>JAZUKT010000087.1:0-7446 GCA_045643445.1 Eubacteriales bacterium | reverse complement strand
GAGCCTTTATGACCTGTATCTTGCGGGAAATCCCGATGCGGTGACGCTGTTCCGTCAGGCGGCGGAAGCGATCGCCCGCATGGCAGACGACGTAACGGAGGATTCGGCGGACGCTTCCGTGCTTTTGTGCGGCGGTCTGTTTGCGAATAAGCCGGATTTTCTCGACTTGTGCCGCGCGGAGTTTGCAAAACTGAGCCGGGCGGGTATGGTGTATAACCCCAAGATCGAACCGATTGCCGGGGCGTGCATCGGCGTCCTGGAAAGCGCGGGCGTGGCGGTTACACCCGAGATTTTTGATCGGATCCTGAACGGACAGGAAGCGAAAGGGGTGCAGGGATGATCACCAAAGACACATTGATTCAGAATCTGATCGACATGGGCATCAAAGAGACGGACACCCTGCTGATCCATTCTTCGTATAAGAAGATCGCGGGGGAAGAAGGCGTTGAGGGCGGCGCTGACACGGTCGTTGACGCGCTGATCGAATACGTTTCTCCGAAAGGACTGATGGTATTCCCGTCGATGAGCTGGAAACTCGGATATCTTGTGAACGACGAAGGAGACTATATCCCGCCGTTCGACGGTCCGAAAGAAGGGTATCATCCGTTCGGAAACGACTTTCACGTCAGGACAACGCCGAGCAGCGGACTTGGCATTATCCCGGAGCTCGCAAGAAAACGGCCGGGGGCTGTCAGATCGCTGAGCCCGACGTCGTCACTCTGCGCATTCGGCAGGGACGCCGAGGAATTTTGTGCCGGGCACGAGAAGGCGCCGACGCCGCTGAATTTCCAGTCGCCCTGGGGAAAACTTTACGAACGGCACGCGAAGATTCTTTTTGCCGGTTCCACCATGGCAACGAATTCCTTTATGCACTCCATAGAGGATGCGTCGAATCTTCCCGGACTCCTTCATCCCTACGTTTGGGAATACACGGTCGAGGACTACGACGGAAACGTTTTCCCCGTGAGTTATCACAGGCACGTTCCTTTTCATGACCATTATTACATTAAAATGCAGCCGTTGTTGATCGAGGCAGGCATCGTAAAGGAAGTAAAATTCGGTCATGCGGAAAGCCAGCTGGTGCTTGATGCGCACGATGAGGCGGAATATATGTTTGAAGTCCTCAAAAAGAACCCCGTCCTGTTCACGGACGAGTATAACCGAGCACATCCGTAAAAAGGAAGAAGCACCGGATTTCAACACGGGATCCGGTGCTTTTGTTTTTTGTCCTCCGCGGACGGGTCAGCGTACCCAAATCGTATCACAGGTGACGATACCGGTCAGCTCTGCATAACGTGATTGTACATTTTCCGTACGGCATCGTTCATGTTCACCGGCCTCGTCTTCGTATTCGTCAAAAATATCCGTCGTTTTCTTCTTTGTCCGGTTCGACAGATCGACTATGACGCAGGTGCCGTTCTGCGGAAACGCCTCGTCGTGGAAATCCTGCAGACTGTCGCGCTCAAATTTACTGTGCGAGAATATTTTGTCGGACGAAATAATGGCAGATCTGTCAGCAATGCCCCGCTCCATCAATTCATCAAATATATTTGCCAAAACCAACATATAACAAGGCCGGGGGGGGGGTTGTTATCACCTGAACAGATCGGCGTGGAAGCATCGTCTCAGAGACGAACCGTCTTTGTCGGCGCGTCGGTGAAATCCACCGTGAGTGTGCGCAGGACGCCGTTTTGCGCCAGCGTGAAGGTCTGCACCCCATAGCCGCGGAGCGTGACCGCTTCTCCGTTCAGCGAAAGAACGTCTCCCGATTCGGTATGCGCCCAGGCGGCAAGGCGGCCGTCGCTGACGCATTTGATCATCGTCCCGAACGGCACCCCGACCGTATAGCGCGTTTCACCGATCCGCAGAACAGCAGTCCGGCGTACGTCGTCAGGCCGGAACCAGTCCACCGCCAGCAGATAGAGATCCGTCAGTCCGTCATCCCGCTTGTAGCAGGCGAATTCCACGTCGTCGCCGGGTTCCGCCCAGACCGGCTCCTTTTCCGTCTCCGCCCGGGTCAGTTCGGCAAGCAGCCGTTCGTAATGCGGCCGGACGGCAGGATCCGCCGGATAGGCGAGCGTCGTGAAGAGCAGGAGCGTTCCTTTTCCGACCGCCAGTTCCACGCAGAACGGCAGTCCCTCGTCGGTGCGCAGGAGCACCTTCGCCTCCGGCTTTACGTTCGTGCAGACGCGCACCGGGAATCCGCCCGCATGACCGTCCGCGAAGCACGGCTCGCCTGCCGAATAGGACAGGAAGTCCGGCGTATGCAGTTCTTTGCGCGCGATCGCGTCAAAGTCCGTCGTGTCCGAAAAATGCGCGGCACAGGCGAGCAGTTTTCCGCCGCCGTTCAGGTAGGTGATCAGGTTATCGGCGTGCTTTGTCGTCATCTCGTGATAGCCGAGGAAGGCCGCAAAGGGATATTTTCGCAGATCGTCTACGTCGCCTTCCGCTGCCCAGACGTCCGGCTGTCCGAGCGGCGTGCCGGAGTAATAGCCGACAGCGTGATCGGTCGCGCAACCGTGGATGTACAGCGCCGCGCCCGGTTTGCTCAGCGGATAGAAGACCCGGAAGAGATCCCAGCTCTTCTCCGCGTCCGAATCGGGATAGCGGGTATAACCCCATTTTCCGCCGTGCCCGAAGGAATGCCAGCCGTCCGAACGTCCGTGTACCAGCGCCACCGGCGTATGGAAGCGGCCGCGTCTCGTATGGCTTTCCACGTAGGCGACAAAATCCTGCTGCTGCTTTTTGTGCGCCGCGCAGGCTTCGCTGAAACGGTGGAAATGGGAGTAGTGCTCCTCGAGATGCCACAGCCCTTCTTCCGTGTTGATATCCGTCGCCCCGTTCAGATAGGCGGCGTACAGTGCAAGGCGATACCGGCGGATATGCTCCGGCGCGTCCTGCGGAGAGGATGACCACTGCACCGCATGATGAACGCCCATCTTCGGATTCTTCCCGTAGACCGACGCGCTGCGCAGAAAGGCAAGCTGCGGCTCGAAGGACGTGTACATGGTTTCCGCCGCGACCAAGGAATATCCGGCATCGATCAGGTATTTGAAAAGGATCGACGGTCCCGAATGCCGCGGATGTCCGTCACGGACCATGGCAAGCTGCGCCACCGAAAAATCCCGTGCGGCACGGCTGTCACGCGCAAGCGTCGGATCGCGGTAGGAATACGCCTCGTCGCCGACGTAAATCTGATTCTTCGGCGAAAAATTCAGCTGAATATGATCGGGATCCTCCCGGAACATCCGGTTGCACATATCCGTAAACTGTTCGTCCGGCAGGGAGTTGTTCGGACTGCGCAGACCCCAGTACCACTGCGCGCCGTCGCGTTCGTGATCCTGACGGCCGAGATAGCAGGGCCCCGCCAGCATTCCGTCGTCCGGGTTGGCGTTCAGACCGGGCAGTTCCCGTCCGTCGACGATGTGAACGTAGCGGATGCCGAGTTCATTGAGCACGCGGGCGATCATGCGCCACATCTTTTCGTCCCGGATGCGGCCGCCGCCCCAGCGATAACACGGACGGATCGTGAAAAGATTGCCGATGCCGTTCGATACGTACCAGGCAAGGTATTCTTCCGCTTCTTCGGGGGTTCTGCCCGTGTAGATCATGTCGCCGGTGCCGGTCACAATGCCGTCCGCCGGTCGGTCGATCACGGCCTCCACACAGCCGTCCGCCGTCACGCCGCCGCAGGAGAAGACGAAACGCGCGTCGGTGCATTCCTCATCCGCCCGCAGGATCACGCCGTGCAGACCGGGTTCGGCAAAAACGTATGTCCCCTCGCCGCGGAGTTTGCCGTCCGTGCTGCGGAAGGATACCCGCGCGTCAGGCTCCGCGGTACGCAGAAGTACCCGGACTCCTTCCTGCAGCGTGCCGATCCGTGCGGCGGAAAGCAGCGAAAACACGCCGCCCGCCTGCTCCACCACGCCGAGCTCGCGGATTTTGTACGGGACTGCGTCATGATAATCGGAAATCGCGCGGATCTCGAGTTCGTTTGTCGCCCGGAGCAGCTCCGACGGCAGATTGATTTCCCATTCGGAATCAAGGTGGCAGCGCTCGAAAATCTCATCGCGGAAAATGCACTGCCCGTTGAGGCGTACCTCCAGCCCGACCCATTCCCGGCGGCTCAGGTTCTGCCCGGACCAGGCGAAATGATCCTTGCCCGGTAGCGCCACGTCAAAATCCGGCAGCAGATTTTCTTCGCCGTCCCGGGGAGAGAGCCACGGGCACTCAAAATACAGATTCCCGCTGTATGATTCGCCCTCCAGCCAGACGCCGAGGTGCGCGATCTCTTCCGCGGGCTGATGAAAGACCTCTTCAAACGCCTGCCAGTCGTAGCTTCCTTCCGGGAGTTCGATCAGGACAACGCGGTCGGGCTCCCCGGTCGTATCGTGCTCGGAAACGCCCGCCTTGCGCCCGTATATCTCCATCCGCATCCGCACGCCGCCGCCCGGTGCGTAACGGAGATTCTCCGCTTTGGCATATACGCCGAAACGCCAGTCCGACGGAGCGGGATCCAGCCGGAATCCGTTCATGGTCGGCTCTCCGAGCAGTTTTTTATAGGCGCGGCGGGGATACGGAACCGGCTCCCGTGAAGAAAAATCCAGACAGAAGTGCGCATCCCGTGCGTGAACGCTGTCGAGGCTGTCGCTGATAGAACGGTAATATTGGGTATAGTTCGGCTCGTTCTTCCAATAATAGAACAGCGCCGTCTCACCTACGCCGAACAGTTTGTATCGTCTGTCCTTCCGGCAGTCACAGGAAAAAGTAAACGAGGCGGACTGACCGCACGGACGCAGCGTCGTTCCTTTGCGGTAATCCGAATAAAAAGGCTGATAGCGTTCAAATGACATGGCAGATTTCCTCCTGATCGGTCGGCTGACAGAGCTTCTGCTTCATTTATAGCATGTTTCTGCCGACCTTTCAATAGTTTTTCCGTATTTGCTTACGGATATTGCCCGTGAGCCGCCTTCGCCTGACAAGCGCACGGGCTTTGAGCTATTCTGCTGCGAAAACAAAGCGCCAGAGCACCGAACGAACGGTTCAGCCCTGACGCCTTCGCATTACCTTCGTTTTGCCTTTTCCTGTTTGTTGAAGTTTTCGCCAGGCCTTTTCCCAAAAGGCCGCGTACCCCTCGTTCCCCGTTCCTCTCCTTCGGTCAGTCTCTTGACGGCGGCGCGGGGAAGTAGTAAAATGGATGAAACGGTTCGGGGGAAGAAGTCTTCTGAACAACGGAGGAAATGAAAATGAGCTGCTGCAAGAATCACTTTGCCAAAGAGGTACGCCTGACGGTCGAAAACAAAACCGGGGGGACCGTCTGCGACAAAATCTGCCGCTATACGCTCCGGGAGCTCGGCATCGCGCCGACTGATCTGAAAGAGGATCTCAGCGACATTCGCTTCTGCCTTGCGGAAAAGACGCTTTCCCACTACGAGGCAGACGGCATTTTCTACGTTCGGATCCCCGAGATCCCGGCAGAGTCAGCCGTCGAGGTCACGGTGCGCTGCGGCAATCCGGACGCCGTGAATATCTCGGACGGTGACAGGACGCTCGAGATCGAGTACGGCAGGCGCGACGTCATTCCCGGGCCGAAACGTGTGATCGTGACCGAGGCTCCGAACGGCGACCTGCTCAGCATGGCGATCGTCCCGAACGACAAGGGCGAGTACGTCTTCGGCATCGACCGTTCGACCGACGGCGGCAAGACCTGGGAATTCAACCGGTTCTGCGATGAGTTCAAATTCCCGCACGACATCCCCGACTGGATCAAGGATTCCACCGGCTACGTCCACAAGGAGCGCTTTATAAATATCAGCTACAGCGCCGGTTTTATCACGGATAAAAAGAACGGCGTTATCATCTGTGCCGTAATCGTAGCCATGCAGCACTGGCTCAAGAAGCTCAAACCGGACGGCGACGTCTGGCTGAACGAAAAAGGCGAGAGCGAGGATGACACGGAAGGCTCCGATCTCGCGTCCACGGTCTGTTTCTACCGATCCGTCGATAACGGCTGCACGTGGAATAAGATCGGCGGTGTTCCGGCAGGCGCGAAGAACTACCCCTACGCCGTCGTTTACGCGAACGGCATTGTGGCGGATACGATGAATGCGGAAGATCCCGACGCGATCGACTACGTTCTGCCGATGGCAGTCCTTGAAAACGTACACGGCGGAAATTTCAGCGTGACCGCGATGTACTCGAAGGATCAGGGCGTGACGTGGCACTACGCCGACAACCTCATCAGCGGTACGGAATTTCAGGCGGACAACGTCGAGGGCGGTTCCTCCGAGCCGACCGTCATGAAATTCGGCAAAAACCGCCTCATGATATACGCGCGGAATCAGGGGCGCACGACCGAGCATTTCGTCGTTTCTTTCTCGGAGGATAACGGAAAGAGCTGGAGCGAATCCGTTCTTTCGCGGATCTTCACGCCGAACACGAACCCGATCCTTGAGAGGGTCAACGGAACGCCGATCGTCGTCTGGGGCGGAAACAATACGCTCGGCGGCGATTCCTATCTGCGGTTCCCGCTTTCCGCCGCCGTTCTCGATGACGACGGGATCGGGGTGAAGCGCGTTCTCGACTTATCCTACAATATGCCCGAGGAATTAGCGTACTACAAACCCTACAAGGTCACGAACCCCGGCGTTATCGTCTACGAGTACGAGGGAAAGACCTGCCTGTTCGCCGAGACCGGAAGCTGCATGGTGAAACTCCGCATCGAGGACGTTGACGAATACCTCATGAAGACCAAGGGCGCGTTCGACTCGTTCGAGAACGGCACCGAAGGCTGGATCGCCTACATCGGCGGGATCTCGACCGGCGAAGTGGGCGCGACTGACGGCGAAAAGGCGCTTCATATCGCCGCGGGGACTGTCGCGTCCCGTTCTGTCCCCTCGATCCGCAGGGGCATGATCTCGATGGATCTCTATATCGAGGAGATCGGCGAGGGTGTGACGCTCGACTTTGCGACTGCCTACAACACGCAGCCGGGCAAGACCGCACCCATCGCGCTCCGGATCGCTTCCGACGGCCGCGTCTTTGACGGGGAGACCGATACGGGACTGAAACTGAACGTCGGCGCCAACAAGCTCGCCGTCAACTTCAACGGTCCCGAGGCTTATGCTGAATTGACGGTCAACGGCAAGACCGCGAAGGTCGTCTACGACGCCGCGGACGCAGACGATTATGTTGCGTTCGTCATCCTCCGCACGGCGAAGGAAAACTCCGCAGGCGATCTCGTCCGCTTTACCGCAATCGACGAGGACTGATTCGTGGGGGAGTACGCGGCTTCTTGAAAAGGGGAACGCGGCCTTTTGGAAAAGGCCTGGCGAAAACTTTTATGGATGGGTATAGGATGGACAAGGTTCAATCCATCGAAACAAAGGCGTTTCAGAGCCCCAGAAGGTTTGGAGAAGGCGGTCAGGCACCACCAAGACCCTGCCC
>JAZUKT010000086.1:0-3079 GCA_045643445.1 Eubacteriales bacterium | reverse complement strand
CGCCTTTCTCAACAAAAACGCCGTGCTCGCGCGTAATCTTGAAATCCGGCTTGATCAGACGTGACGCGGTGATCCGGCCGAGACAGACGATCATCTTCGGACGGATCAGCTTCACCTGCTCACGGAGATACCCGATGCAGGCGTCGCCTTCCTCCGGCTGCGGATCGCGGTTGTGCGGCGGGCGGCATTTGAGAATGTTGGCGATGTACACGTCCTCGCGTCTGAGCCCGACGGCGGCGAGATATTTGTCGAATAACTGACCTGCCGCGCCGACGAAGGGAATGCCGGTCATGTCCTCTCGTTCACCGGGCGCTTCGCCGACGAATAAGAGATCCGCCTGCCTGTTCCCGGTGCCGAAGACGAGATTGGTTCGCGTGGCGCCGAGCGGGCAGTTCTGACAGGACGAACAGATCGCTTCGAGTTCAGACCATTCCATAAGGCACCTCCGTCGAAATTTGAAATCAGTCGGGCGTCCGATTCTGACGCAGGACTTCGTAGCCGAGCATGGATGCGGCGGACGCGGCGGAAAGGGAACCCGCGAACGGGCGGCCGTAGTCGATCCGCACGATGGCGTCTGCTTCTTTCAAAAGAGCGGCGGAAATGCCGCGTTTTTCGCCGCCGACGATGAGATACAGCGGCTTTTTCATCGGGCAGTCGAAGGACGAAACGGAATCGCGGATGCCGGCGCAGAGGATGCGGTACCCGGCCTGACGGAAGACTTGTGCCGAGGCAACGGGATCGGACACCGCGACGGGGAGCAGCTCCGACGCACCGGCCGACGAACGGCAGACGACACCGGCGGCGCTCATCCAGTTGCGGGGCGAGAGAATGATCCCATCCACGCCGCACGCATAGAGCGAACGGATCGCGTAGCCGAAATTGTAGGGGTCTTCGATTCCTTCGAGCATGACGTAAAAGCCGTCCGGCTCCAGCGAGAACGAATCAAGCGCGGGGAGCGTGCGGCTCGTGCATTCGGCAATGATGCCGCCGTGCGTGGAGCCGGTCGTCAGCGCGTCGAGCACTTCGGTCGGCACGTATTCGATCGGGAAACCGAGCTCCGCCGCCTGATAGGAAAGCCAGCCGAGTTCTTTCGCGCGGTCGGCTTTTTTCGTTTCGTCGGCGAGCAGCCGGACGATGCGCCGGTCGCTGATGCCGTCACGCCAGGCCGTCAATACAGCCCGGACGGAGGTCATGCCCTCGAAAATGAGCCTGTCCGCCGTCTCAAGCCGTGATGCTTCTTTTTTCATGGGGATCAGACGGTGGCGGCGTTCATCTTCAGATAAGCGTTGATGAATCCGTCGATCTCGCCGTCCATGACCGCCTGGATGTTGCCGTCTTCATAGCCGGTTCTCGTATCCTTGGCGAGCGTGTAGGGCATAAAGACGTAGGAGCGGATCTGCGCGCCCCATTCGATGTTCGTTTTCACGCCCTTGATGTCGTCGATCTTGTCGAGCTTTTCGCGCTGCTTGATCTCCATGAGCTTGGATTTCAGCATCTTCATAGCCGTTTCCTTGTTCTGGAGCTGAGAGCGCTCGGTCTGGCAGCCGACGACGATGCCGGTCGGAATATGAACGATACGGATGGCGGATTCGGTCTTGTTGATGTGCTGACCGCCCGCGCCGCTCGATTTGTGCGTGGTGATCTCGAGGTCTTCTTCCTTGATCTCGATGGAGCCGTCGTCCGTGAATTCGGGCATGACTTCGACGGAGGCAAAGGAGGTCTGCCGTCTGCCGGATGCGTCGAACGGGGAAACGCGGACGAGACGGTGTACACCGTTTTCGCCTTTCAGATAACCGTAAGCGTTTTCGCCCTCGATCATGATCGTCGCGGTCTTGAGACCGGCCGCTTCGCCGTCGAGCCAGTCGATCAGCTTCACGTTGTAGCCGTGCCGTTCGCCCCAGCGGGTGTACATACGGTAGAGCATCTGCGCCCAGTCCTGCGCCTCGGTGCCGCCTGCGCCCGGATGGAACGAAAGGATCGCGTTGTTCTGATCGTATTCGCCGGACAGCAGAATTTCGATGCGTTGTTTTTCTTCTTCTTCCTGAATGGCCTTGAAGTCGCCTTCCACTTCGGGAACGAGCGATTCGTCGTTTTCTTCGATGGCAAGTTCGGCGAGCGTGATGGTGTCTTCAAGCTTGGCTGCGAGCGCCTCGTACTTGCTGACACGGTCCTTGAGCCGCTTGAGTTCCTTGAGAACCTTGCCGGAGTTTTCCTGATCGTTCCAGAAAGCGGCGTCCGCCGTCGTTTCTTCCATGGCGGCGATCTTTTCCTTCAGCTCGGTGATGCGGAGCGCGCTGCCGAGCTCGGTGATGTCACTGCGGAAATTCTCCAGATTGTATTTTGCTTCTTCCAGTGCGAGTATCAACGGTATATCCTCCAGTATGATTATTTTCTTTCTTCTTCGTGATCAGACTCCGCGTCAGCCGTGTCCGGGGCTTGCTCGTCAGACGGCTTAACGTCCTCATCGACGTCAACGAAATCGAGCGATACGTCGTGCTTCACGCGCTTCGGCATCCGTTTGAGCGGATCGTACCGGAAACGGCGGCAGACGTGCGCGGACGAAACGACGCCGCAGCGTTCGCAGAGCATCTCGTCAGGATCGGAGAGCGCCGTCGCCTTTTCACAGTATTTGCAGTATTTCTCGATTTTATCGTTTTCTGCCACGGGAGTCACCTCCGACCATGATGTATAAATAAATCCAATCTACATTATAAAGGATTCCGGCGAAAAAATCAAGTGGTGTCGGAAAGGTTTTTGCTGTCGGCGTGATTCGGGAGAAACCGGGCGAGAAGCAGGGCGGCGGCGATCAGTACGACGGGCAGAACGCTGAAATCAGCCGACAGCACGGTGACGACGGCTTGCGGGTGCATCGGATGCAGCCGACAGAAAAGCGCGGACGAGACGGCGAGCACGATCCCGGCGGCGATTTTCGTCAGAAGAAGCGGCTTCAGCGAGAGCGAATGCGTCGCGGCGACGGCGGCGATCTGCGAGAGAACGGAGAGCCCGGCAAAACCGACGGCCAGCCCGGTCACAGCCGCACCCACGGTACCGCCGAGCTGAGCGCCGTAGAGAGCGCCCG
>JAZUKT010000085.1:0-4889 GCA_045643445.1 Eubacteriales bacterium | reverse complement strand
AGACGGTTCGAGATCTTCGCCCATTCCTCCACATCGCGGCAGAACGTGTTGTTGTCTTCCTCTTCGCCGGAGTAGAGCGAGTGACCGCAGCGGCATTCGATGGAGCAGAGGCGGATGATGACGTTGTCGCGGGGCTTCGTGATCTTCGGCGGCTTGCGGGTGTGGACGTAGGCGAGCGTTTCGATGGCGGCATCGGGATAGTCGTCCCGGATGTCGTCGGCGATCGCATTGATGAAGCGGAGGAGCGGTCCCATCTCGGAGCCTTCCTCTTCCGTAACGGCGGCGCAGCGCGGGCATTTGCAGCCCTTATCGTTGTCGTTCTGGGAAACGTCGATCACGCGGGTGTCCGGGTGTTCTTTCAGCACGCGGCGGACGTATGCCTTCGCTTTTTTGAGGCTTTCGGGATCGGAGAAGCACGGCTGCGGCACTTCCTTCACGTTTGTTTCGGTGATACCGGCGATCGTGTGGACAAAGCCGCTCCATCTCAGACTGCCGCCCATGGATTCCGGGATGGCGTAATAGTCGTCCGTCAGATTGAAAATCTTTTTACAGCGGTTATGGATGGGGAAACAGTTGATTTTGTTTTTGACGCACCAGTCCGGGCGCTGCAGGGCGGAGAACCAGTCGGACTGGCGGCACTCGAAAACGGGCGCCCATTCGGTCACGCCTTCGGGAATGTCGCCGCCTTCGCCGAGCGTTTCGATATCCGGGGTCAGATAACGGACGCCGACGCGCTCGAACAGCGAGTAGACCCCGTAGAGCAGGCCGCGGCCGGATCCGCCGGTGATGGTCATCAGCCCCGGTTTGACGTCGGTTTTGTAGCCTTCTTCCGGCAGCGCGCCGTCGATCGCGAGTACGATTTTGTGTTCCCCGGTCGGTTTTTTGCCCGTGATTTTTTCGATATAGGAGGCCGTTTCCTCCGCCGCGTGGAGTTCAGCCTCCGTTGAACCGCCTTCCACGTGATACTGCTCGGCGGGAATGCCTGCAAAAGTGAGTTCAGACATGGCAATCGTCCTTTCTGTGATCCGCACGGAAATCCTTCGTCGGCGCGCGTCTGAATTGGCGTAAATGTGTACTTTTATGATAGCAAACGGCGGTACGTTTGTCAATTGCTTAACATTTTTTTGTGAAAAAGCGGTCAATTTTACATATCCCCGAAAAATTTCACGAAATTTTCACCCAACACACACAGGAATATGCTATAATACGAAATTGGATAGGTATGCTCAATTTTCAATCTGAATGCGGGAGGATACACAACTTGATCGAAGTTAAAAATCTCGTAAAGCGGTACGGCAATTTCGAAGCCGTGCGCGGCGTCTCGTTCACCGTGGAGCAGGGAAAGATCTACGGCTTCCTCGGCCCGAACGGCGCGGGAAAATCCACTACCATGAACATGATCACCGGCTGTCTGGCGGCGACGGAAGGAAGCGTTACGATCGGCGGGTGCGATATTTACGAAGACCCGGTCGGCGCGAAGGCACAGATCGGCTATCTGCCGGAGATGCCGCCGCTCTACTCGGACATGACGCCGGAGGAATACCTCGCGTTCGTCGGTCAGGCGAAGGGACTGCACGGGGAAGCGCTCCGTGTCGCCGTGGATGCCGCGATCGAAAAAACGGGGCTCGGCTCCTACGCGAACCGTTTGATCAAGAATCTGTCGAAGGGCTATAAGCAGCGCGTCGGCATTGCGCAGGCGATCCTCGGGAATCCGCCGATCATTATCCTCGACGAGCCGACCGTCGGCCTCGACCCGATCCAGATCATCGAGATCCGCGATCTGATCCGGGAACTCGGCCGGGAACATACGGTCATTCTGTCGAGCCACATTCTGCCGGAAATTTCGGCGGTCTGCGACTACGTGCTCATCATTGCAAACGGCCGGATCGTCGCGTCCGACACGCTTGAAAATCTGACCAAACTGTACGAAGGCAAGAACTACGTGGACGTTACGGTGCGCGGCGGCGTGGAGGCATTCCGTGCGCTGTGCGGCGGCATCGACGGCGTTCTCTCCGCCGAGATCGAGCCGAAGGAAAACGGACTGATCCACGCGCGGCTCGCCTCCGAAACGGGCAACGATATCCGGGAAACGCTCTTCTTCCGCTGTGCGGACGCGAAGATGCCGATCCTTTCGATGGAATACGAAGAAGTCACGCTTGAAAAGGTCTTCCTCGAGCTGACCGGCAATCCGGCGGAGGAAGTCGCGGTGGCTGAACCGAAAGCGGAAGCGGCTGACGAAGCGGCCGAACAGACGACCGACAAACCGGCGGCGGAAAAGCCGGATGACGATTACACCCCGCTCTTCGGCGGAGACGGGAAGGAGGATGCGTAATGGGCGCCGTCTATAAAAAGGAACTGAAAGGCTATCTGCACGGCATGACCGGCGCGATCTTCGCGGGCTTTCTCCTGCTGATGGCCGGGATCTACATGACTGTCTACAATCTGTACAGCCGTTACCCGAATTTTGAAGTGATCCTTTCAAACGTCTCGTACATTTATCTGTTCATCGTGCCGGTGCTGACGATGCGCTCGGTCGCCGAGGAAAAGCACAGCAAGACCGACCAGCTGCTCTACTCGCTGCCGATGTCGCTGACGTCCGTCGTGCTGGCGAAGTATTTTGCCATGCTGACGGTACTTGCGATCCCGTGCGCCGTCATGGCGTTCTATCCGCTGATCCTCGCCTCCTTCGGCGCAGCGGAACTGACGACGGCCTATGCGATGCTCTTCGTCTTCTTCCTGCTCGGCGCGGCGCTCATTGCGATCGGCCTCTTCATCTCCTCGCTGACGGAAAGCCAGGTCATCGCGGCGGTCATCAGCCTCGGCGTGCTGATTCTGTTGAACTTTATGCCTGGGCTCGCATCGCTCGTTCCGATGACGGCGCTGGCCTCTCTCGTCGGGCTGATCCTGATTTCGCTTGCCATCGGCATCATCGTCTACGTCATGGTGAAGAATACGGCCGTAGCCGTTTCCGTCGCCGTGGCGCTGTCGGCAGCGAGCGTCCTCGTCTACACGGCCAAGCCGGCGCTGCTCGAAGGGCTGATCCCGTCGATGCTGAACGCGCTTGCCGTATTTGACCGGATCGGCAACTTCCAGAACGGAATGTTCGATCTGACCGCCGTCGTCTTCTATATTTCCGTCGCCGCGCTGTTCGTCTATCTGACGGTGCAGTCGATGGAAAAGAAGCGCTGGAATTAACGGGAGGTAGCCATGGACGAAAACAAGAAAAAGGGATTCAATAAAAAAACATTGAAGATCGGCTCGTTCAGCATCACGATGACGGCGGTGGTGATCGCGGTCGTGATCCTCGTGAACCTGCTCGTTTCGGAGATTCCCACCACGTATACGAAGTACGATCTGTCGGCGCAGAGCCTGTTCTCGATCTCCGAAGAAACCGAAACGATCCTTGACGGCGTGACGGACGACGTGACGCTCTATCTGCTGGCACAGCGCGGCTCGGAGGACACGTATCTCGAAGAGATCCTCGAACGCTACCGGGCGATGAACAGCCACATTACCGTGAAGACGGTCGATCCCGTCACGAATCCGGCGTTCCTCACGGAATATACGACGCAGTCGCTGAGCAACAATTCCGTTCTCGCGGTGAGCGACAAGCGTTCCTACCCGGTCGATTACTACGAGATCTACACGACGGAGTACACTGAAGAAGAAATTTACAACTACTATTATTACGGTCAGATGCCGCAGGGCACGCCGTACTTCCGGGGAGAACTGATGCTCACGACGGCGATCGACTACGTAACGCGCGACGATCTGCCGGTGATGTACCAGCTGACCGGCCACGGCGAGACGGCGCTGAACGAGACGTACCTCTCCTACGTGGACGCGGAGAATATCGCCGTCGAATCGCTGACGCTGCTCAACATCGACGCGATTCCCGCCGACTGCTCCTCGATCCTCATCAACGTGCCGACGAGCGACATTTCCGCCGATGAAGAAGCGATGCTCTCGGATTATCTGGCGGACGGCGGCCACGTCATTCTCGTGACGGGCACGCAGTCGTATGATTCCGGCAAGATGCCGAATCTGACGGCGCTCGCCGGAACGGTCGGACTGGAACCGATCGACGGCCTGGTCGTCGAAAATGACCGCAACCACTTTATGTCCTATCAGCATTATCTCCTGCCGAGCCTCGGCGCGACGACGGCGGAACCGCTCTCGCTGCTCAAGAACACGCAGATCTACGTGGTCGAGGACTGGGCGCACGGGATCACGGCGGCGGAGGACGCGAAAAACGTAACGCCGCTCCTTCAGACGACGGACAGCGCGTTCGTCAAGCAGGATCTCACGTCGAACAGCCTCCTGATGGAGGACGGCGATATCCCGGGCGCGTGCATGGTCGGCGCGGCTGCCGTGACGGACACCGAAGCGGAAGAACCCGGCAAATTCGTCTGGTTCTCCTCGACGGCGATCACGAATGCGGAGGCCGATACGGCTGTGTCCGGCGGCAACTCCTCCGTCTTTATGGCAGTCGTCAACTGGATGAGCGAGAACAAGATTGACCTTTCCATCATGGCGAAGCAGCTTCAGGTCGAGGCGCTGACGCTCACGGCCGCCCAGCAGAATTTCTGGTCGATCGTCGTGATCTTCATCATCCCGCTGGCGGTGCTTGTGATCGGCTTCGTGATCTGGCTGAGAAGAAGAAAGAAGTAAACGATGGAAATAAAACGCAAGAAAAAGAATAAATGGCTGCCGCTTATCAGCCTCGTACTCGTTATGGCCGCGCTGATTGTCGGCTATAAACTGCTCTCCGCGTCGAATGAGCGGAAGGCGGCGGAGGAAGCGGCCAAAGCGGCGGAAGAGAATACGGTCATTGCGGTGGCGGATTACGATCCCACGCTCGTCACGTTGCTCTCCTATGAGAACAAAGG